>JBBRJE010000030.1:0-14365 GCA_038219845.1 Bacteroidia bacterium | reverse complement strand
GATACCCTTTTCAGTTATAAATGTACCCGGGTTTATAATAAGGCCAGCGAGGGAGGAATCCTTTGGAATGATGCGGAACTGGGAATTAACTGGGAAATTGAAGATCCTATTCTTTCGGATAAAGACCGACAAAACCTGACGCTGAAAGATTTTATCTCTCCATTTTAAATACAAAAGCCATGGTGTTACAATCTGATGGTAACACCATGGCTAATTTTTTTGCGTTGGGGTAAAAACTAATTATTTTTCTTCTCTTCCGGCTTCACAGGCTCGCGCATGCCTTCTTCGATCTGTGATTTAACATTATTCTTCGCATTGTTAAATTCACGCATCCCGGTGCCGATGCCTTTCATCAATTCAGGGATTTTTTTGCCGCCGAACATTATAAGAATCGCAACGATGATCAATATGATCTCGGTGGTTCCAAGGTTTCCTATTAAAAATAAAGATTCTAAAGTCATGATTTCTGGATTTAAGATACAAATATATAACTATTATACAAATATGATGCAAAGAGGATGTTAAAGTTTAAGGGTTATTCGGAATTTGATGTGCTGATGTAAATGCATTTTGATAGTTCTCACCTCTTAAGTTCATTGATTAAAGGAATGTAAGCGATAAAAGAGCCGTAGGCTCGGTTCATTTTGTAACCATGGTACTTCAGTCCGTGGATAAAGATGCGCCTCCTGATTACCGAGAGCCTTAGGCTCGGTTCATTTTGGAACTATGGACTTCATTCCGTGGTTAAAGATGCGACATTGGAATGGAGGACCATGGCCATTGTTTTCTGGGATTGAAGATCCGAGCCTACGCTCTTTGATGGTGTATTTTTTATCTATTTCATAAACTTTATTATATCGGGAGATAATCGTGACCCTTTGATTTAAGCGTACACATCATATTCGGAAATACCCAAGTTTAATATCCCCTGGGTATTTCCATATCTGATGTTGATTAAAATAAACAATTTGAATGGATGCACTTGTATTTTCCTCCAGAGGAAGAATTCGTGGGTAGAAATGGTGATGGGCGGTCATACCTTCCGTTAGGAAAGTTTTGTGCCATGAAACAAGAATAATATGGGGGGAAGGTCAGATTGTTGGCGAACGCAAATTCCCCTAAGAGAAAACAGGTTTATTGCCCTTGTGTTTGTTTCGTTTTGGAATTACGGTACTGAATTTTATATTTGTACCAATAAATCTAAACTTATAAAAAAATAGCATCATGAAAAATTCCATTGCCGAACTCGCCTCCAAATTTATTAATAACACGAATAAAAACGTGTTTTTAACCGGTAATGCCGGAACGGGGAAAACCACCTTCCTCAAATACATTATTAAGCACACGTTTAAAAACGCTGTGATTGTTGCGCCCACAGGCATCGCCGCGATTAATGCCGGTGGGGTTACAATCCATTCCATGTTCCAGCTGCCATTTGGCACATTCCTTCCTTTCAATCAGCCTGATCATGATATCAATTCACGGATAAATACACCGGAGTCTTTATTCCGGAATTTTCAGATGAATAATGTTAAAAGGAAAGTATTGCAGGAAATGGAATTACTGATCATTGATGAGGTAAGCATGCTGCGGGCGGATATTCTGGATGCCATCGACCTGGTATTGCGATCGGTAAGGCATAGAAAACAAGAAGCTTTTGGTGGGGTTCAGGTGCTATTTATTGGCGACCTGCTTCAGCTGCCTCCTATCGTGAAGGAGGAGGACTGGACCCATTTAAAAAAATATTATCAAAGCGCATTTTTCTTTGATGCACTGGCATTAAAAGAAACAAACCTGCTGCATTTGGAGCTCGATAAAATTTACCGGCAGGCAGATGATACTTTCATACGCGTATTGAATAACCTCCGCAATAACAGGGTTACACAGGAGGATATCAGCCTGTTGAATCAATATTATAAGCCCGGCTTCATCGCCCCTGATAATTATATCCAGCTTACCACGCATAATTCCAAAGCCGATACCATCAATAGGGAAGCGTTGCAAAAGCTGAATACCAGATCGTATTTTTATAAAGCGAAAATTGATGGCGATTTTAATGAGAACAACTATCCTGTTGAACAAAATATGGAGTTGAAATTGGGCGCCCAGGTGATGTTTATTAAGAATGATACATCCATGGAAAAACAATACTTCAATGGCAAGATCGGGAAGGTTATCGCGCTGGAAGCTGAGATGGTAAGCGTTTTTTGTGAGGAGGGAAATAAAACCATTGAGCTGTGCCGGCACGAATGGGAAAATATAAAATATTCGGTGAACCCGGTAAGCAATATCATTGAAGAAAATGTCATCGGTACCTTCGCCCAATTTCCTCTTAAATTAGCCTGGGCCATCACCGTTCATAAGAGCCAGGGACTCACGTTCACCAGGGCGGTGATCGATATCGGCAAAGCCTTTGCACCGGGTCAGGTGTATGTGGCTTTATCGCGCCTCACCTCGCTTGAAGGATTGGTTTTATCATCGAGAATCAATTACGACAGCTTGAAAGAAGATGAACATATTACGGCCTTTGCGAAAACCAAAAATCATCCGGATACGCTTGATAATATACTCGAAGAGGAGTCTTTTAATTTTTTTAAGCAATACATCTCCCATTGCTTCGACTTCAGTAAACTGGAGCAAAAGTTGAAAAGCCACCTGGGGTCCTATAGTAAAGAGGAGAACCGGTCGGCAAAGCAAAAACACCTGTCATGGGCCAAAGCATTAAACGACGAATTTCAGCCATTGAAAAGTCATGGTGATAAATTTTTGAACCAGCTAAAACAGTTGATGAACGCGCAGGAGCAAGACTATAAAGCGGCGATGCATGAGCGGATCATAAAAGCCAATAAATATTTCAGCCCGCTGCTGAAACAATTTTCCACCAAGATTGAAATACAGGGCCGGAGTCTCGTCGCGGAAAATAATATGAAGCAATACTTTGCGGAGCTGGATGAGCTGGATACAGCTTTCTTTAAGCAGATGCAGGCCATCAGCAAAGCCGAAGCCTTTATGAATGCCGTGGTTCATGATTTCGATTTCACAAGGGAACATATTCATAGCAATCATTTAGACAAGGAGAAGACATCAGAAATAAATTCGGCGCCTCCAAAGCCAAGAAAAAAGAAACCCGTGAAAGGTGAATCACAGGAACTTAGCTATAAAATGTATAAAGAAGGCAAGAGCCCCGAAGAAATAAGTGTTGAACGCGGCATAGCGCCATCAACCGTAGAGGGGCACCTGTTATATTACGCAGGCCTGGGATTGGTTGATACATTTAAATTCGTCACCAAAGAAAAATATGAAGCCATCATAGCGATTGCCAAAACCCTCGAGCCGCCTTTTGCGAACGCTATCAAAAATATATTGGGTGATGATTATTCCTATGGAGAGATACGATTCGCATTGGCCTATTACCAAAATGCGAAAAAGGTGATTTTCGTTGGCTAAGAATGACCAACGCAACTTAATTTATTAGGGTTTCATCCTAAATCCTACTTCCGTTTTCATTACCTTACAAAAAGGAATTTTGAGACTATGATAAAAAAGTAAGGTGCTGTCTTGTTCAATGCTGCGATTGCCAAATTCAATTCGCTTCTCTGCACTTCTCTTGCCATCAAAATCATACTTGGCTACAAATTTTCGCAACAGCTGGTAGAGGTCAGGTAATACATCACCACCAAAAAAATAAATTCCATTCTCATTTTTAATAGTAAAGGCCTGGTGAAATTCTGTATGCCCGCCCGTGAGTTCATACGATATTTCATTATTGATCTCCCCATTGCCTTCCAGCAAAACCAGCTTTCCTGATTCATAGAGCATCGCAATAATTTCTATCCTATAAGATTTTGATGGAACTGAAATAGCCTTTTCATATTCGCCTTTTTGAACGTAATATATGGCATTCGGAAACGAAAGTTTTAATCCCTCATTTGTTTTAATCACGGCACCTCCTAAATGATCAAAATGCAAATGACTTAAGAGTACTTTTGTGATTTGACTGGGTTCAAATCCATTATTTTTCATATTCCGGTGAAGCATCAGCCCACCCGAAGCATCGGTATACCCAAGCCCGGTATCACATAGCAATAGATCGTTTTCTGTTACGATAAGAAAGGGCTGTATCTCCACCAATAAGGAGGCCGGCCGGTCTTTAATCTGGTCCTTCTCCGGATCGAAGGGGAGGAAGATCTTATCTAATCCCACCGTATAGCTTCCTTCCGGCAATGCAAAAACACCCATGATCCTATTTTTAATCTGGAGCAAAGATATGTTCTTCCTTCATGTTTATTTTTCCTCCAGTTTTTCCCATCTAAAAATGTACTTTTACCATCAAATAAAATAATGGAATCATGTACCTGAAAAAACGCTGGGTGGCCAAAGCCTTACCTGAGCCGGATATAGTAAATGCAATCTCCGAAAGACTGAATATTTCAAAGATAATTGGTACCATTTTAGTTCAACGGGGCATTTACGATTACCAGGGTGCCAAAGATTATTTCCGACCTGATATCAGCCACCTGCACGATCCTTTTTTGATGAATGGCATGGATGTCGCAATCACTCGAATTGGCAAAGCCATCGCCAATGGTGAGAAGATCCTGATCTACGGCGATTATGATGTGGATGGCACCACCTCAGTAGCTATCACCTACCTTTTCTTTAAAAAAATTTATAACAATATTAATTTTTATATCCCCGACCGGCATATAGAGGGCTATGGTATTTCCACCAAAGGCGTGGACTATGCCGCCGACAATGGCTTCAGTTTAATCATTGCCCTGGATTGCGGCATTAAAGCCATCGATAAGGTAGAACATGCCAGCAGCCGGAATGTGGATTTTATCATTTGCGACCACCATCTGCCGGGTGATGAATTGCCTGCCGCAGTGGCCGTGCTCGATCCGAAACGACCTGATTGTAATTACCCCTACAAAGAGCTGAGCGGCTGTGGCATAGGCTTTAAATTGATCCAGGCATATGCCTTAAGGAATAATATTGCAGATGACCAATGGCAGCAATACATGCAGCTGGTGGTGGTAAGCATAGCCAGCGACCTCGTGCATATCACCGGCGAAAACAGGCTGATCGCCTATTTCGGCATCCGTCAGCTTCGGGAGACGCCCCTGCCGGGATTACGGGCTATCCTGGAATGTTATATGCAGAAGGAAGACTATAGTGTAAGTGACCTGGTATTCGGCATCGGCCCACGAATCAACGCCGCCGGGCGCCTGGCCGATGCCAAGCACGCCGTAAGGGTCATGATTTCTGATAATATAACGGAAGCAAAAGTGCTGGCCAAAGAATTGAATGAAACCAACGACGACAGGAAATTTTTCGATCGTAATATCACCATTGAAGCATTGCAAATGGTGGCCGATACAGATACCGATAATAAACGATCCAATGTATTGTATAAAGAAGACTGGCATAAAGGCGTTATCGGAATCGTGGCCAGCCGTGTCATTGAAAAATATTACCGCCCTACAGTAATACTGACTGCGAGCAATGGCAAGGCCGTGGGCAGCGCCCGCAGCGTGAACGGCTTTAATTTATATGAGGCCTTGCTTAAATGCAGCGATGAGCTCATACAGTTCGGTGGCCACCAATATGCGGCAGGCATGACTTTAGAAATTGATAAAGTTCCTGCTTTCCAAAAGAAATTTGAGGAAGTGGTGGCAGCCTCCATAGCCCAAGGCAGCTTGTTTCCGGTGGTGGATTATGATGTGCAGACACCATTCAAAGAGATCACTCCTAAATTTTTTCGCATCCTGGCCCAGATGGAACCTTTCGGTCCGGAGAACCTGAAACCGGTTTTTATGAGCTCCAACCTTTTTGATGCTGGCCAGACAAAAATTGTAGGCAATAATCATTTGAAGCTGCATGTGAAGCAGGAAGACTGTGTGACCACCTTTGAAGGAATTGGTTTTGGATTGGGCGAATTTTTTGGACAGATTAAAGCGGGCAACAGGTTCGCCATGTGCTATACCATTGAAGAAAACACCTACCGTGATCTCAAATCCATCCAGTTTAATATTAAAGATATCCGCATCATTAAAGATTCAAACGAAGATTGGCTTAATGATTAAGTCGAGGTAATACCCTCCACCCAAAAAACTAATACAAATTCTAATTTTCAAATTTGTTCGATGGCTACTATAACCATTCAGAATCGTGGAACTGCTCGACAATATGTTGAAGAATTTATTGAAATATTCCACGATGCAAACCGGTATAAAATTGATGGATTCAATTCCAGAGATGAATACAAGCTTTTTCCCAAATATTCTGCTTGTCACTAACTAAATCAATTCATTCTTGATCATAGCACGGTTATACGTTTGTATAACGGCCTTGATGCGCTTCGTTAGTTTCTCGATTCTTATATCATTGCTTTTTATGAGATTGGTTTTTTGCAATGGGTCAGTTTGAAGATCAAAAAACCCGATGGCATCCATACCATTAAACTGTAATAATGCATTATCCTCGGTTATCTGGTATAAACCTTGCTCAAAATTATAGGCATAATGCGGTACGTGGAGATCAAACACACTATTGCCAAAACATTTAAATGTATCTGGCATATTCAGATAATCGAGGATGCTAGGCATGATATCGACTTGCTGTACAGGGTACTCAATCAGTTTTTTATGCCCCGTATCCGAAGGGTTGAAGAACAAAATGGGTATGCTGAATTTACTTAGATACGTGCCGTGGTTCGACAATTCATCATAAGTATGATCGGCGCTGAATACGAATAAGGTATTCTTGTACCAGGATTCATTTTTTACTTTCTCAAAAAACATTTTTAATACATTATCTGTATACCGTATCATGGGTAATTCAGGATCCTTCGTTTTATCCTCAGGAAATTTTTTCCTGTTCTCCTCGGATAATGTATACGGAAAATGGGAAGATAAACTGAATATAGTGGCGGCAAAAGGCTGCTTAAATGTATTTAATTTTTCCGCGAAGAAAGGAAAGAATTTGTCGTCATAGATACCCCAGTTTCCGTCAAAATCTTTTTGATCAGGATATTCATTCTTTCCATAATAATTTTCAAAGCCACAGCTTTTTGTGAAATCATCAAGCATCATGCTTCCATTTTTCGCTGCATGAAAATAAGCATTGCTGTATCCATACTTTTTTAATATCCTAGCATAGGACGAAGTGGTATTGCTTTGGTAAAGCGAGGTCATGAAGGGGTCAATCATAAGGGATGGAATGGAGGCCAGGATCGCCGCATTCCCTTCATGAGAATGCCGGGCATTGGCATAGCCATTGGCCGCTACATAACACTGCCCGGAATAAATCATGGAATCCAGGAATGGGGTATAGGAATATTCCTCATGAGATAAAGATTTTACAAAGTACCTGCTGAAACTCTCTAATATAATTACCACCACATTCATATGTTTCTGCGGTATGGAATCTTTATGGTAGCATTTGGTCTGGGAAAAATAATTCTTCAATTCATTATTCTCCGTAAAATATTTCTGCTCATCCAGGCTTCTGTATTCGAACGAGCTGCCTAAGGAAAAACATGTATTGTAAACCAGCGGAGATAATGGTGCATCTACATATTGCAGGGAAGTGATCGGACTGATAGGCCGGAGCTGCAAGCCACCGCGCGCCCCCAAAACAAATATCGCAATAGCTGCAAGCATGAATGCCACCTGTACCGTCAACCTTTGGATCGTGCGTTCCCTGATACCGGTAAGGTAATTATAAAGGCGGGCAATGCAATAAATCACGAGCAGGCAGATCACAATAAAATACCAAAATGTGGCGATATAGCTTAATAGCTGGTCGTTAAAATCATCCAACACGCCAAAGAATTCACTCGTGAGCCGCTTGTGCGCAAATTTATAATTAGCAGTATCGCCCAGTTCAAAAGCCAGGGCAAGGGTGTTAAATGCTACAAAAATCACCAGAAGCATTTTTTGATACCATCGCGTATTGCGCGCATCAACAGGCAGGATATGCAATAGGTAGAGCAAGGCATTAAGATATAATACCGTGCTGATATCAAATCGCAAGCCGTAAACAAAGGTGGAAGCGATGGTTGCAAAGGAATAGGCCGAAAAATAATGATAATTATATACCAGGAATACCAACCTGCAAACTGCAAAGATCACCAGCGATAAACCAAGACGTTTCGCGAGTAATATATAGTGGGTGAATTCATTTCTCATCAACGGCAAAATAAAGCAATAATTTTTATCAACTATTTTATTCAAATTTGCAGCTATAATGCAACCTTCCATTCTGAGAATGCAATATGCGTAAATGAAGCAGCTTATTCCTCTTTTTCTTTTCCTCTGCGGCTATGGCGCTTTCGCGCAAACGGCAGTGGTGAATCCCAGGTACCAGAAATCGTTATGGATGTTCAACCTCACCTATAAAGCGGCTGTACCCGCAGGCAGCCTTGCTTTACGCTATGGCTATGCCAATGGTATGGGAATAGATTTATATTATAAAACGAAAAATAATTTCTTATTCGGAATCAATGCCAATGCTTATTTCGGCAAGCATGTGCGCGATATAAATTATATTAACTTTTTAAAGGACGAGCATGGTTTTGTATTTTCAGATGATGGCACGCCGGTATACCTTACCGCTTCCATGCGCGGGAGCCAGCTGCAGGGCGCCTTCGGTAAATTATTTCCTGTATTTAAAAAGAAGCCGCAGCTGGCGCTCCTGTTTCAGGCCGGGGCAGGTTTTATGCAGCATAAATACCTGTTCAGCGCACCCAATTCCTTACAATTCAGCAAAGCATACCTCAAAGGATACGACCGCCTATCCAATGGATTCGCGTTAAATGAAGAAGCAGGAATATGCCACCTGGGATTGAAAAAATTAATTAATTTTAATATTGGCCTGGAAATTACCGAGGCGTTTACAAAGAACAGAAGGTACTACGATTATGCAACCCAGGCTACGGATACAAAAACTTACCTCGATATCTGGGTAGCTTTAAAATGCTGCTGGGTATTGCCACTCAAAACCCATGATAAGAACGAACCCGTATATTTTAAATAAACATGCTGATCTATAATTTTGGTGTACGCGTATTGCATTTTTTTATTCGCCTGTTCAGTTTATTTAATCCTAAAGCAAAACTTTTTACTGAAGGCAGAAAAGAAAGTTTCCCTAAACTGGAATCGTATTATAGCAGGCGCAGCAGGAATGAAATTTTATATTGGTTTCACTGCGCTTCCCTTGGAGAATTTGAACAGGCCCGGCCGCTGATTGAAAAAATAAAAGAAACGCAGCCGGAAATCAAAATTGCGGTTTCATTCTATTCCCCTTCCGGATATGAGATACAGAAAAATTATGCGATGGCTGATCTCGTTTTCTACCTCCCTGAGGCGCTCCCGGCCAAGGTCGCTATAGTTTTGAATTTGCTTGAACCGAAAAAAATATTTTTCATCAAATATGAGTTCTGGTTAAATTATATTATCGGCGCTCATAATCTTGGGATACCGGTGATTCTGGTAAGCGCCATATTCAGGCCGTCACAAGTCTTTTTTAAATGGTATGGGAAATTATTTTTTAATGTCCTGGATAAATATAATAAAATATTTGTTCAGGATGAATCATCTTTCCGCCTCCTTAAAAAATATGGTATCAGCAGCACCATCTCGGGTGATACCCGGTTCGACAGGGTTTTAGCCAATAAAGAAAAAGCCCGTACAAATAATCTTATCGAACTTTTTGCAGGAAACAAGAAAATTATCGTGCTGGGTAGCAGCTGGGAAAAAGAGGAGGAGCTGATCTTTAATATTTATGACCCCTTGCTAAATTATAAAATAATCATTGCACCACACGAGATCAGCAGGGCCGTAGTCATTCCACATGGCATAGCTTCCATCAGATATTCAATGGCCTCCGTGGATAATATCGGATCGATAAAGGTATTGGTTATCGACAATATCGGTATGCTCTCTTCCTTATATCAGTATGCCAGCCTGGCTTTGGTGGGAGGCGGATACCGCGGTGCGCTGCATAATATATTAGAGGCTGCCGTATTTGGCATACCTGTGCTTTATGGTCCGCAAACCCAAAAACACCCTGAGGCAGAAGCGCTGCAGGTGGCGGGTGGCGGACTGATCATACCGAATGAAGAAGATTTCAAAGCGATGATTCATGACCTTTTTACCAATGAGTTACTCCGTAAGGGTATGGGTGAAAAAGCTTATGCCTTTATTAAAAATAATGCAGGTGCCACGGAAAAAATAATTTCTGAAATTTAGCTTGTATCTATCCTTCAAAAATTGTTATTTTTACATTCCTTATTTTACAAAATATGACGTTTGTTCTCAAAAGAGTAATAAGTGCGGTTTATGTTTTACTTCTTTGTATAAATGTATTTGCCCAGCAGGCTAAAATATTGGCTGGCCCTATGCTTGGCTATGCAGAGCATAAGGAGGCCCTGATCTGGATCATGACCTTATGCACTCAGAAGCTATCGATACAATACGCTCCACAGGCGAATGCCAAAGATAAGAAGCAGATGGACCTCTTACTATTTGAAAATTCCAAGGATCCTCTGCGCTGTACTGAAGAAAAAATTTCAAAAATTATTATTAAAGACCTCAGTCCCGGCACCAAATATAATTACACTATCCTTTTAGATGGCAAGGATCAGAAATTTGATTACCCCCTCTCATTCTATTCCCGCGAACTCTGGGAATGGCGTGCCCCGGCACCTGATTTTAACTTTCTCGCCGGGAGCTGCAATTATGTAAACGACAGCGCCTATGACAGGCCCGGAACACCTTATGGCCAAAGTACTGCCATCTTTAATACAATGGCCAATGCCAAAGCTAACCTGATGGTATGGCTTGGCGATAATACTTACCTCAGGGAGGCCGATTATAGCAGTGAGAGCGGTATCGCCTACCGCTATGCACATACAAGAAAAGATAAAAACTTACAGCGGTTTTTCGCCACCCAGCCCAACTATGCCATTTGGGATGACCATGATTATGGATCGGATGATGCGAGCAAAAGTTTTGATATGAAAGATTTCACCAAAAAAACCTTTATGGAATATTGGGGCAATAAAATCTATGGATCAGACGGTCAAGGTATCTATTCTAAATTCTCCTACAGCGATTGTGATTTCTTTCTTACCGACGACCGCAGTTTCAGAGATGATTCAAAAGAATCAGAAAAATATAATACGAATAAAACACAATTGGGAGAGCGCCAGCTGGATTGGCTTAAAAATGGCCTGATCAATTCCACCGCCACATTTAAATTTATTTGCTTCGGAGGTCAATTCCTCAATGAGTACTCAGATAAAGAAACATTTAACCGGTTTAAAAAAGAACGGCAGATGATTATTGATTTCCTTACCAATAACAGGATACAAGGCGTAATTTTTATTACAGGCGACCGCCATCATTCGGAGATCATCATGAAGACCAGGCCCGCCAAAAAGAAATTTGCCGGAAGCTATACCTTGTATGATATCACCTCATCACCCCTTACCAGCGGCACCGACAATATCTTAAATACGGAAGAAAAATATAATCCCATGCGTGTGAATGGCACCCTCGCTGTGACACAGAACTTTTGCCTGTTCAATGTATCCGGAATGCCCGGTGAAAGAAAATTGCTTATACGTTGCATCGATGCAACCAATAAAACGCTTTGGGAGCATACCATCTATCAAAAAGATCTATGGGACAAAACCCCGGTGGAGAATGAAACTGAAAAGAAAAGCTGGAATCCATTTAAGAAGAAATCATAATATAAAAATTGCGGGAGGAGCAATTTCAATAAGTAATTAAGATGAGCATTATTTCGCAAATTGTAAAGCAGGGATATAAGATAGGGAAGCAGTTGAATATACCCCAGCCTAATAAGATTAAACAACAACAGGTAACGCTTCGTAAATTACTGGAACGGGCCATGTTTACCGAGTTCGGAAAGAAATACAATTTCGAGAAAATAATTCTAAGCAAAGACCTTGAAAAAGCATTCAAAGAAGAGGTGCCTATTCATAATTACCTCGATATTAAACCCTGGTGGGAGAGGGCGCGTGCAGGCGAAAGAAATATAAGCTGGCCGGGTAAAATAAAATATTTCGCTTTAAGCAGCGGCACCAGCGATGGAGGAACAAAATATGTCCCGGTAAGCAATGCCATGCTTAAAGCGATAAAGCGAGGGAGTATGCGCCAGTTTATCCGCATCTCGCGCGAAAAGAAATCTCCGCTGGATGTGGTGAGAAAGCAATCGCTGGTAATAAGCGGCAGCACTACGCTCAATTATGATGGCATAGTTTATAGCGGCGACCTTAGTGGTATCTCGCTCGGCAACCAACCCGTATGGTTCGAACAGTTCTCCAAGCCGGAAAGCAGTATCCTTGCCAAAAGTTCGTGGAAAGAAAAGATCGATGCGATCGTGGAACAGGCCCCCCAATGGGATATTGGTTCGGTTGCGGGTGTTCCGGCCTGGGTACAGATTATATTTGAGAAGATCATCCAGAAGTATAAGTTAAAAACGATACACGATATCTGGCCCAACCTTAACGTTTACATTCATGGTGGCGTCGCTATCGATCCATATAAAAAAAGCCTCGAAAAATTATTCGGCAGAAAAGTGATGTATATGGAAACGTACCTTTCTTCTGAAGGGTTCCTGGCTTACCAGCATAAGAGCAATAGTAAAGGAATGCGGCTTTTTTTGAACAATGGAATCTACTTCGAATTTGTGCCCTTTGATGAAAATCATTTTGATGAAAATTTTGAAATAAGAAAAAATGCGCATAGCCTGGAGCTCAGCGAGGTGGAGCAGGGGAAAGATTATGCCATCCTGATATCCACTGTTGCCGGCACATGGCGCTATCTTATAGGGGATGTTGTACGCTTTGTTTCACTACGTAATTATGAAATAAAAATAACTGGCCGCACAAAGCATTTCTTAAGCTTATGTGGCGAGCACCTTTCGGTCGACAATATGAATAAGGCGATCTCTCTCTTGGGTGATGAATATGAAACAGCCATCAATGAATACACCACTATGGGTATTTCCCATGGCGAGCTTTTCGCCCACCAATGGTATATAGGATGTGATAAAAAATTAAACCCGGAGAAAGTGAAATTAAAGCTCGATGCCGATCTTAAAATTTTAAATGATGACTATAAGGTGGAACGCATGCATGGCCTGAAAGATATTTTCGTCACGATGATTCCCAATTCATATTTCATTGAGTTTTTAAAGCAGCGCGGCCAGGAAGGTGGACAAACAAAATTCCCTCGTGTGCTGAAAGGCAAGATTGCCAACGACTGGATTGCGTTCTTAAAAAAGAAAAGTGCGGTGCCCGAAGAGCTGATGGTAAGCTTGCCGCAGTAAATAACACGGCAAATATTTCGTATTCCATTAAATAGGTGGAAGGACAAAACAGCCAGTTAAAAAAAATCAGGTTTGCATTAAGAAAACAAAAATTGAATTTTTTTAATCTAAACTCATATCATGAAAAAAAATCTTTACCTCTCGTTTACTGTTTTATTATTGTCTCTGTCAGCTGCTGTACAAGCTCAAACCACCTTTTCTAAAAAGCTCATTGATTCTCTTGAATTGGGAATCCAAGCACATGGTATTGCACCCACATTGGACCATGGTTACTTAATTGCAGGCATTTCCAAAAATAAAGGATTGGTTATAAAAGTAGATTCACTGGGGAATTTAATCTGGAATAAAACTTTTGGAAGCAGTACAGACTTAATTAATTTCAATGCCATTATTGTTTCAAATGATTCTTCGTTTGTTATTGCTGGAAATAATTATAACGCAATTAGCAAGCACTCGGATGCCTGTTGTCTTAAAATAAATCCTTCAGAAAATATTGTTTGGTTTAAAACATTTAATCCAAATAATAGTGACGTGAAAATCTATTCCCTGATCCAATCCAATGATTCAGGCTATATGATTACAGGTATGGTAAATCCTTCTTCCGCTTTTACCGCCAAACTCGATATTAATGGAAATCCAATCTGGAATAAGCTCTTAAGTCTTCCGGGTAATGCCTGCATTGGCTATTCCGTTAAACAAAATTTAAAGGATAGTAGTTATATGATTATTGGGAACATAGAAAAGGATATTCTGTTAGTCAGGCTATCAGCCGTTGGAGCTTTACTATGGGCGAAAAAATATAATATATTTCCTGCTCCTTACAGTTCAGGAAATGATTTAATTATTACCAACGATGGAATCATATGTTATGTGACTACAAATAAATATTCATTAATGAAGACCGATTTCTCGGGAAATGTAAAATGGGCTAAATCATACCAATCCATTATTTCAGGGCCTAATTGCCTTGATTGTCCGGCGCCGGGCCTTTATGGCGGAGCTG
>JBBRJE010000029.1:0-14452 GCA_038219845.1 Bacteroidia bacterium | reverse complement strand
ATAAATTTTTTTGGGAAATAAAGCTCGTAGCCGTAGTTAGAGATCAGGTGAGGAACCCAATAAAAATACCAGGAAGAAATAATTCCCAGGATGAATGTTCCGGCAATAAATATATTTCTTTTATAAACAAGGGTAACATTTCTATCAAACATGGGGATGACCAGTATGCTTAGCAGGTATAGAGATGGAATTTTGGCGAGGATGCCCAGGGTGCAGAAAATAATATACCATGCCAGAGCTGTTGTCTTTCGCCCGTACAGATAGGATAAGCCATGATAAATTCCGATGATCACAAGCGACATGCTGAAGGTATCCGGCATGGATTTCCGGGAAAATTCAAACCAAATTGAAGATAACAAAAGCAGGGAAGCCCGGAATGCCAGGGGTTCACCCAAGAAGCGTTTTATGATCTTGTGAAAGTATAAGATGCCAAAAGAGGAGATCAGCAGGTTGATGAACCTTCCGTACCAATGGGAATACCCCATTACCTTAGCGAATATATATATCAGGTAATTAAATATAGGGAATTCCGTGCCTATGATTCCGCTATGATTGCCATCCATATCAATACGGGGGTAAAAGATATTATTATCCCATTGCATAAAATTCCTGGCGATCATATTGGTTAGCGCCTGCCTCCAGTTATGACCGATCTCCAAAGGCGCATCGTTAATGCCATACAGCCGGATTACAAAAAACAAGAGTATCCAAAATCGTATATCGGAGAGCCATTTAACTTTTAGGAGCGCGAATATTTTTTTAATGTCATCAGCCATATTCGAAACAAAACTATGCAAAACAATTTATTTTCAATGATGGCATGGAAGGATTTGAAAATTATAATTGCTGGAACGCGAGGGCTATGCTCTGCCATTTCGCGAATGCTGTAACTTATTCCTCGTTTAAGCGTACAAACTCTAAGAATCAATCATAACAGCATGAGATATATTTTTAACTTAACTATCGCCATAATGCTTTTTTGCAATATCAGTAAAGCGCAAATAAATTTTAACCGTATTGCCTGCGGATCGAATATTACGCTTCATATCAGGCAGGGAGATACCTGTGGTTATTATTCCAATAACGAAACGAAAACTGATAATAATGCTAAATTCATTTTTGAAGTGTATAACAATACCCTTCATATTGAAGGCGGCAATGATAAAAGCGGCGTGGCCTATATTACATTGAAGGAATTAAAGGGCATGAATATCGGTGGAATAACCCGGGTTATTTTCGACAATACAATCCATGGTGATGAGTTTCGGGTCGAATTTAACGGCGCATCCAAAGCCAGTTTGAATCTTGAATATAATAATTTCAGTGTGGAAACCAGCGGTGCCGTTCAGCTGGAAATATCAGGTAAATGCACGGAGGGGAATCTTGAAAGTAACGGTGCTTCAAAAATTAATGCCAACCGTTGCATATTTTATAAATGTAATATAGAAACCAGTGGCGCCGCACAATGTTCAATCGACTCGGTGACAAACGACTTAAAAGTGGAGGCCAGCGGCGCTTCGAAAATATATTTAAAGAAAATCCCTGAAGTATATGTTGCTACCCGTTCCGGTGCCGGAAGAATTTATGAAGGTCACAATTCCAATGATTCTTCGTTACAGGTTGAAACGAAAATTATCATTCATGATGGTGATTCGGAATATGGCGAAGATGTGGATCATGACCGATATTATGATTACCGAAACGCTGGCTTCAATTGGGCTGGCCTTAATATAGGCTTCAACAGTTTGATGAATAACAAAAACCTGTTAAAAGCCCCGGATGGTTTTGATTATCTTGAAACAAATATGGGCAGCTCAATACAAATTGGCTTGAATATATTTGAAAAAGATTTTAAAATTTACAGGCATTATGTGATGGGTATGGCTGGCGCCGGCTTCCATTGGAATAATTACAGATTCACCAGCCCTTATGTATTACAGCCATACCAGCCTACACTTACTGCAATAAAAGATTCGGGAACGGTATATAGTGTCAATAAATTACGGGTTACTTATTTTGATATACCTGTGTTATTGGGGTTCAATACCAGTGAAAACAAAAGAAAAGCATTTCATCTCGCCGCTGGTGTGGTGGTAGGTGTGCGTATTGGCGCCATGGTTAAAACGGTAATCGAAGATAATGGGGAAAAGAATCGAAAGAAAACATTCGCCACATATAATACCGACCAGGTACGTTATGATTTCATGGTGCGTCTAAAATATAAATGGGCAAATATCTGGGCTTCATACAGCCTGAATGGATTGTTCAGAAAAAATCAGGGACCTGAAGTACACCCTGTGGCAATTGGGGTGAATCTCCTTGAGTTCTGATCTGCCAGTTCTTCTTCATATAATATTTGATTTCTAAAGGGGGCTATAGTCCCCTTTTTGTATTTCCGAAATTTATTCCCATCCCTTTCTTATTCTATTTTTATAAAAGGATAGGAATGGATTTATTCTGATGAATCAATGTTTGCATTATAGATCCTGTAATAGGACAAAAAGATTATTGCGGAAAAGATTTGGTTAATCGAGATGTTTACACCTCTTAAAGCCAAGCGGTGCAGAATTCCTGGATAATGAAACAATAATAATAATCAGCTGCTTCTGAATCTTCCGAAAACACCTAAAGGTAATTTACTTCCCGTGCCGGCCTGTAGATATAGTTCACCGAAATTAAAATGTCGGGCATTAGGGAAATGATGATGCAATAAATTTTCTATTATCAGTGAAGAGAAGCCAAGAGAGTAAGTATTCAATATGAAAAAATGATCTTCGGGGTCGAGGATCTTTTTACATTCTCCAAGTAAATCATCCACCATATCTTCCAGCTTCCATCGTTCTCCTTTTGTTCCAATGCCGTAGGCCGGGGGGTCGAGCATTATGCCCTGATATTTTTTCAGCCGGCGCACTTCACGCTGCACATATTTCCCGGCATCTTCCACCGTCCACCGAACATCATTCAGCTTGCTTAGGATCATATTTTCATTGGCCCAGTTCACCACCTGCTTCACGCTGTCAACATGAACTACGTCGGCGCCTGCGGCTTTGGCAGCGAGGGTGGCAGCGCCGGTATAGGCGAATAAATTTAATACTTTAGGCTGTTCAGATTTTAATCCTTTCACACTTTCATAAATATAATCCCAGTTCGCTGCCTGCTCAGGGAAAATACCCAGGTGCTTAAACTGCGTGAGGGCCAGTTTTAAATTTATATTTAAGCCGGCGTGTTGGTAATTTATTTTCCAATGGTCGGGCATTTCCTCCTTCGTCATCCATTCCCCCTTATGGCTGCCGCTCTGCTCAAAGATGGCGTGGGCACGACTTTTCCAATCGGCCTCGGTCCATCCCTTCTGCCATACAGCCTGAGGTTCAGGCCGTGCGGTGATATAGTTCCCAAAGCGTTCCAGCTTCTGGAAATTCCCGCAATCTAATAATTCGTATTCGGTAAAATGTTCGGGGGTAAGTAATTGCATTTTCAGGGCAAAGATACTAACCATATCCACTAAGTACATAGCGCTATAGGCAATGTAATATTTACGGCATTCTTTTGACATTAGGAATTTTTTTTCGTAGCTTTGGCACATATGAATTTTCACGCAGGATGGGTTTAAATTTTACCAGATCCGCCTATTTAATAGTAACTGTTTTTTTCGTTATGCTTTTCACTACAGGCGTGGCACAGAATTGCAGTTTACTAAAATTCGATGCATGGCCTGATTCACTTAATCGCAATAAAAAGGATACTGTCGTTTGCCAGGGTTCGTGCATTGACCTTTACGGAAAGCTACCTGTATTGAAGCAAACAAACGCTTACTCGATTTCAAGCATTTCATTTCTTAATTCACTTCCCTGTGAAGGAGCGGGCACCATTCCCAATGGCTTCGCCGCGCCGGATAATAAGATCTCACCAACCATAGACATGGGATTCAATTTCTGCTTCTTTGGTAAATCGTATGCCAAATGCGTGATCTCCGATAACGGATTTCTTACCTTCGACACTACCCGGGCGGGCGCTTCATGCAATTATAATTTAACCACTTATCCGGCCATTCCCAATGCTACCTATATTGAATACATGAATTCAGTTATGGCCTGTTGTATGGATTTGTTTGTACCGCTCAATGGTAGCATCACTACGCAAACGGTAGGTGCTGCGCCATTTCGCGTATTCATTGTAAAGTATAATCATTGCGCTTATGGCGGAGGATCCTGTCCATATCCACCACAGGAGCTGGATATGAAGATCGCCCTTTATGAAACATCCAATATCATTGAAGTATATATCAAAAAGAAAACCCTTTGCAGCACATGGAATGGGGGACTTGCCATTCAAGGAATTCAGAATGATGCCGGTAACCTGGGATTCGCCACTAACGGTAGAAATAATACCCAATGGACCGCTGTGGATGATGCCAAACGTTTCACCCCCTCAGGAGCGGATAAAACAATAAATATAAACTGGTATAATGGCGCTTCATTCATTGGTAGCGGTGTGCAGCATATGGTTTGTCCGCCCGCCTCAGGATGGTACCGTGCAGAATGCAGCATCGATAATTATTGCAATAATTCCTCTTCCTATGTTACGGTGAAGGATTCAGTTTATATAACAGTGAAGGCTCAAAGCTCCACAATAAATACCCGCACACTCACCGACTCAGTGAAATGTTATGATAATTATGTGTTATTGGATGCGGGCGATAGTGGTATAGCCTACCGTTGGAATAACGGCATCAAAACAAGATACCTTAAAGTAACACGAACGGGAAATTACCAGTGTGTTAAAATAACAGATACCCTCAATTGTTATTTCGATTCTTTGCGGTTCAATGTTCATAGCGACAAGGTTTTCCTCGACAGCATCAGAACTTATGGGTGCTTTGCACAAGGTATGGGAATGATTGATATATACGGCTCCGGTGGTACTGGCGCCATGCAATTCAAAGTGGGAAATTTCGCCTATAGCAATTCGAATAGCTTCGATAGCCTGGCTTATGGTAGTTATCATATCAAGCTGAAAGATTCTTTAGGATGTGAGATTGATACCCTGGTTAACATTCCACGACCAACCATCACTATTGTTTTAAGAAATACCTGTGGCTACGACAGCATTGGCACCATACTGCTAAAAGTTAAAAATTTCAACGGTCCTTATACCTATAAATTAGATACCGGGGGCTTCACTACCGACACTTTTTTCCTCAATGTGAAAGGCGGCTCTCATACCATATCCATCAAAAATGCATCAGGCTGTATCTATGATTCAGTGCTCTACGCCCCATTCACCAGCTTAAAATTAAATGCTTCTTATAGCGTGGTGAAAGCCTCCGGATGCACCGGGGGGAATCCCGATGGAAGCATAACAATCACTACTACCGGTGGAAATCCACCGTACCGTTATTCGAGTAATTATAGCAGTTATAAAAGTTCCAATGTGTTTAACGGGCTCAGTGAAGGTGGCTATTTGATCTCTGTGCGTGATACTTTTAATTGCGGTATCGATTCGGTGATCCAGGTTGGCGCGCTGGCACATCTGTATGTGAATGGGTATGTAATCAATGCCAGCTGCTTCAATACAAATACAGCATCCATTGTCATCAATGGACTAGGAGGCGTATTGCCTTATTCATTCTCGTTTGGAGGCGCCCCCTTTTCATCCAATAATTCACGAACCAACCTGGGCGCGGGCACAATGACCGTTTCCATCAAAGATGGAAGAGGATGTATTATCGATACGGTATTGCCTATCGGTCAGCCTCCTCCACTACAATTCAATCCATCAATAAGTCATGTTACCTGTTATTCGGGGAATAATGGCCAGATCACAATCAACGGCCTGGGAGGAATACCCCCATTTACATACTCCAAAAATGGCGGTGCATTTACCACCAATAATGTATTCAGCAATCTTGTTTCAGGAACCTATTCCTTTAAAATAAAAGATTATAATACATGCACCAAAGATACTACCATCATTATCACCCAGCCCTTCCCATTGAATTTCCAAATGGGAAGAACTAATACTTCGTGCTATAATTCTTCCGATGGCAAGGTTTTATTTACACCTTTCGGTGGTACGGCCCCTTATGAATTTTCCTTCAATTCGGGCACCTTTGCAACGAAATTACTATACGATAGTCTTGCCAAGGGCAGCTATACAGTAAGGATCAGGGATGCTAAAGGCTGCACCCGTGATTCGGTGATGATCATCTCCAATCCGCCACGAATTACTGTGGTTATTACGATTAAAAACCCATCCTGTTTCGGGAGCGCCAACGCCCGGGTTAAGGTGGCTGCATCTGGGGGAACAGCCCCGTTCCAATATAATTTTAATAGTTCAGGCTTCTCCATAAGTGATTCTTTTTTGAATCTGGCAGCCGGCAATTATAGTATCACTGTAAAAGATTCCAAGGGATGCCTCTTCGATACCTTCACTGTCATAAACCAGCCCTCACCCTTAGTTTTTAACGTAGCATTAAAGCATGTGAGCTGCTTCAGCGATTCCAACGGGCAGATTACTGTAGGCGCCTTTGGAGCGATACTGCCCTATAAATTTGCAATTGATAATGATACATTTTCTACCACTAATGTGTTCCCAAAAAGGATCATTGGTTCTTATTATCTGCGGATAAAGGATGCCAATAACTGTATCTACGATACCACAGTAAGTATCAGCCAACCCGCAGTATTAAAAATGAACCTGCTTTTGAATCATGTGAAATGCAACCAGGGCAACGATGGGAGCATCAATACCACGGGCTCGGGAGGTATGCCACCTTACCGCTACCGCGTGAACGGTGGAAGTTTCACAACATCAGTATATCATCCAAGCCTGGCGGCAGGAAATTATAATTTGACGGTAGCTGATAGTAATAATTGCTCTTTCGATACAACAGTAACTATCACACAACCCTCAAGGATTTCCAGCCTTTTGTTTATCACGAACACCAATTGTTATTCGGGCAGCGATGGCAGCTTTAAGGTAAGGGCATCCGGAGGCAGGGGGCCATATACTTATGCATTGGATCCATCTAACTATAGCTCCGATTCTGTTTTTCTTAACCTCCGGGCAGGGCAATATAAAGTATATATTCTTGATGCCAATTTATGCAAGTTTGATACTTCCTTTTTTATCCTTCAGCCAACCAAGATCATCACCAATTCCGTTGTAAAAAATATTACCTGTTTTAATGGGAACGATGGAAGTATCATAATAAGCCCCGGGGGCGGTACCTCACCGTATACCTGTTCACGGGATAGTATCAGCTTCAATTCTGTTTTTAGTTTTAATAATTTGACCGCTGGCAATTATAAATTTTATATACGTGATAGCAGGCAGTGCAGTTACGATACAATGATCACTGTTTACCAATCTACATTTATGACAAATAGCCTGATTGTTAAAAATGTTTCCTGCTTCAACAGCAATGACGCCATTGTAAAGGTAATCACCAACGGTGGAAGCAAGCCCTATAAATATTCCTTTAATGGTGGACCGTTTGATACCATCAGCGTTTTTAATAATCTTTCTGTGGGCACCTATAATATTCAAACGAAAGACACTTTTAATTGTATCAAAGACAGTACGGTAACCATTAGCCAGCCGCCACAAATTTTTGTGAAAGCTTTATCAGCAAATTCCCTTTGTTATAATTCCCATAATGGAACTATCAATGTGACAGCAACGGGTGGAACGTCTCCTTTTCTCTTTTCAATTGACAATATCCTGTTTAGTACCACCAGTCTCTATTATAATTTAGCTCCAGGGATATATACTGTTTCCGCCAAAGACAAGCTCGGCTGTATCCGCGATACAATCATTAAAATCACGGAACCCGACTCATTTACTTTCAGTCCGGTTGTCATTCATAATACCTGTTACGATGGCGAAGATGGCGTAATTTCCTTTTCGGTCACTGGGGCTAGCCCACCATACCAGTATGCCTTTGAGCTTAACGGGTATTCCATGGATACAGTTCATTCGGGGTTGAAGGCCGGCGTTTATACTATTCATATAAAGGATGCTAACAATTGCCAGCTGATCAGAAAAATTACAGTAGCACAGCCTCCAAAGCCTACGCTGGCGCCACCCGAGGTGGTACGGGTGACATGGGATAATGATAGCACTGTGCTGTTGCAATGGAAAAATTATCCAAGGGCCTTGCTTTATAATGTGGAATCAAAATACCTGGTGAAGGATATCATCAGAGATACATTCTATTATCAGAAATTAAGCCAGGACCAGGTGTATTCGTATAGAGTATCGGTGCTGGATTCCTGTAATTTCTTAAGCCGGAAAAGTCCGCTGTACAATACCATCTTGCTTGCAGGCGCTATAGATCATTCGAAATTTATTAACCTCTATTGGAATTCTTATCAGAACTGGCAGAATGGGGTTTCAGGATATAATATTTTCCGTTACGATTATGTCGAGAAGAGATTCCTACGGGAAAATTCCACCACGGATACTTTTTATACGTACCAGGTGAAGCCGGAAGATTCTGTTTCGGAATACATCTTCTTTGTAGAAGCCATAGAGCTGAACGGCAATAATGCCAATTCGGTAAGCAATAAAGTTTATTTATATACCGCTCCTCATTTATGGGTGCCTAATATCTTTTCGCCCGATAATGATGGCCTGAATGACTACTTAATACCTAAGGGATCAGGCATCAAGAGTTATACCATGAGCATCTACGATCGCTGGGGAGTGCTGATATATAAAGGAACAGAGAACGATAAGGGATGGGATGGCAAGTTCAAAGGGGAGGATGTGCCCGTGGGAATGTATATCTACGAAGTTACCGCCAACTGTTATTCCGGTCGTAACGTGGAAAAAACAATCAGCACAAATGGGGCAGTGATGGTGGTTAGGTAGTAAGCAGGGCAGGGTCTGTCTTGAATTGATCTATGGTCAGAGAAAATATTAAGCTACCTTCTCCTGCCTTAACGCTATCATTTCCTTCCACATCGATTGAGTTTTCATTATTCATTTCGTATTATGTATTTTTGCCCATATGAGTCTGGTAGAAAGATTTGAAGGAACCGGCGTTGCAGTGGTAACTCCTTTTAAGCAAGGAAATATTGATTTCGTTGCTCTGGAAAAAATAATAGAACATATAATCCGTGGCAGATGCGAATACCTCGTGGTATTAGGCACCACCGGGGAAAGTGTGACTCTAAGCACCGAAGAAAAGCTAAAGGTGATAGCGTGTTTTGTAAAGGTTAATAATAATCGTTTGCCGTTAATGCTGGGAATCGGTGGAAACAATACCAGGGAGGTATTGAATATGCTTCATTCCACTCCGCTTAATGGCTTCTCGGCTATTCTCTCGGTAAGCCCATATTATAATAAACCCAACCAGGAAGGTATATACAAACATTTTATGGCGATTGCCGATAATTCGCCATTACCGGTTTTATTATACAATGTGCCTTCTCGCAGTGGATCCAATATAACAGCCGAAACTACATTAAGGCTGGCGCAACATAAAAATATATTTGGGATCAAGGAAGCTTCAGGCAATTTCGACCAGTGTATGGAAATTTTAAATAATAAGTCCGATGAATTTATGGTCATCAGCGGCGACGACCCATATACTTTACCTTACATTGCTTTGGGAATGAATGGTGTGATCTCCGTGGTGGCCAATGCCTATCCTGAAGAATTTTCCACCATGGTTCGTCACGCATTAAAAGGTGATTTTGATTCCGCCCGTCCGATGCATTACCGCTTATTGAATACAATAAAAAATATGTTTGCCGATGGAAGCCCCGGGGGCGTTAAAAATTATCTCAACCTAATGGGCCTCTGCGCGCCTGAGGTGCGTGAGCCGTTAGACGTACCGGGGGAGCCTACTTTAGCTAAAATAAAATCGGATTT
This sequence comes from Bacteroidia bacterium, assembly GCA_038219845.1. Lineage (GTDB taxonomy): Bacteria > Bacteroidota > Bacteroidia > UKL13-3 > UKL13-3 > CAINMV01. Next base: position 4,573 of record JBBRJE010000029.1, on the reverse strand, counting down.
TGAATTGAAAAAACAAAAATGATTGAGATAAAAAATATTTCGAAGTCGTTTGGCGATAAGCAGGTGCTGAATAATATTGACATGACCTTTTTACCCGGTCAGTGTAATATGGTAATAGGTACCAGCGGCAGTGGGAAAAGTGTATTGATGAAGCTCATGGTGGGCCTGGAAGTACCGGATAATGGGCAGATTCTTTTCGATGGTAAAGATTTTACCAATATGGATTATGATGATAAGATTGAAATAAGGCGACAAATTGGAATGCTGTTTCAGAGCGCGGCACTTTTTGATTCGCTTACCGTAGAAGAAAATGTCGGATTCCCATTGAAGATGTTCAGCAAAATGACGAAGAAGGAACAGGAGGATCGCATCAATTTTTGTTTGAAGCATGTAAACCTGGAAAACCAGAATCATAAATACCCCTCGGAATTAAGCGGGGGCATGAAGAAAAGGGTGGGTATAGCAAGGGCTATCGCCTTAAATCCGAGGTACTTGTTTTGTGATGAACCCAACTCGGGGCTCGACCCTCTAACAGCCAGGGTTATTGATAATCTGATTCGTGAGATTACCGAAGAATTTAAAACCACCACAATCATCAATACCCACGATATGAAATCGGTATTCGAAATGGGCGACAATATACTTTATATCAATAAAGGAAATAAATGGTGGGAAGGAGGAAGGGAGGAGATCAAAGGGAATAATAATAAGGAGCTGCAGGAATTTGTTGCCGCCTCATTTTAAATTAATATACAATTTTACCTATCATAAAAATGAAAATAATAAAAATACTCCTCCTGACGCTTATTCTGTCGGTTAGCCTAAGCTCCTGCTCTTTCTTTAGGAAAAATAAATCCAAGCCCGCTGCCGAGTCGGGAAGCCCGGAAAAGGAAGCTAAGGCACCTGATAAAACACCAACAGCCAAGCCAGCTAAACCCATCGATATGAAAAATATGACTGAGATGGTATTCGGCTGGGGTGGCGGTTTTACCGGCATGGTGGAGGAATACCATCTTCATAAAAATGGGACACTAAAAAAAGGAAATGAAGACTTGAAAAATATTGATTCCAAGCAAATGAAAAAGATCCTGGCTGCTTTCAAAAAAGTTAATTTCTCCAAAGTGAAGCTTAACGATCCGGGCAATTTATATTATTTCATGGCAGCCAAATCTGCCGATAATGAGCAGCGCCTGATCTGGAATGATCAAACTACCCTTCCTGCCGAGGTGAAGACTGCCTATGATGAGCTGATTAACGTGACGAAGTAGGGGACACCTTTAACCAATGTTTTTTACCGGATATCCAAGCTGCCATGGCTTCCCGCCCACTGTCCACTCTGATCCCTCCCCACACATCCAAGCTGTTAATATCCTATTGTATTAAACCAGTCAATTCATTAAGTTTGCATGAATCGTTTTAAAATGAAGCATATCTTTTTTTTTCTTATCCTGATAATCTCCCTTGCATCCTGTCGTAATAAAACGGACGACAACGTGCGCCCTCTTGGTAGAGAATATTATAACGACAAGGTAGGAAGTTGGGTGATTTACCAGGTTGATTCTATTGTATACAGTGATTTTAATAATGTAACCCAGAAGATAGATACCTTTAATTACCAGGTTAAGGAGTTGATCTCTGAGAAATTCCTCAATGTCTCGGGTATCGAAACCAACCGTATCGAACGCTACAAAAGAAAAGATCAGGCTTTTTCATGGGAGATTATAAATGTATGGACCAGCAATATTAATAACAGCAGCCTGGAAAAAGTGGAAGAAAATATTCGTTACACTAAATTATCATTCCCCGTTTTGGAAAATAAAGTATGGCCCGGCAATCAGTACAATACTTTAAGTCCGTGGGATTATACCTACCGTAATGTAGACAAGCCATTAAGCTTAAATGCATTTAACTTTGATCATACGGTAACCGTTATCCAGAAAGACAGCATTGATAATAATTTTATCGAAAAGCATTTTGCAAGAGAAATATATGCCAGGGATATTGGTATGATATATAAGCAGGTGGATACGTTGGAAGAACAAAATTCAATATCCAAAGGATTAAAATACAGGGAAACAATTATTGACTGGAGTAAATGATACGAAAAATATTAACTATCCTAGGCCTGATGATGATCATCATCACCCAGGCCCATACCTATATCTATTTCATCGCTTTCAGAGACAAGAGCAATTCTTCCTATTCGGTGCGTAAGCCCCAGGAATTTTTATCCGAGAAAGCATTGCAACGGCGTGCGAAGTTTGGAATTAAGACCGATGAAACCGATCTGCCTGTGAATGATAATTATATCAGGAAAGTATGTAATAAAAAGATCAGGTTTAAGAGTGCAAGCAAATGGCTTAATGGAATACTCGTGGTGGTGGATGATACCAGCCTGATCGGAGGGATAGAAAAAAATACTTTTGTGAACTATGTTCTTAAGGTAGCACAGTATGAGCGCAAGCAAAAAAATAAAGAGGAAGAGCCTAAGGACGAATTCGACATATTTAATGATGATGCGACGGCTGGAGTTCAGGTTACCAATCCGCTGAAAATTTATGGGAAGTCATTCGATCAGATCAAAATGATGCAGGGCATTGCCTTACATCAGAAGAATTATAACGGCCAGGGAATGATGGTGGCGGTGCTTGATGCCGGCTTTTATAATGCGCATAAGCTTCCCTGGTTTCGCAAATTGCAGAAGAACAGCCAGATTCTGGCTACAAAGGATTTTGTAGATAACGATACCTACGTTTTCGACGGCAATGCCCATGGTCTGCAGGTGCTAAGCTGTATGGCCGCCACCGATACTGGCTTTTATATCGGCACGGCTCCAAAAGCACAATTTCTTTTATTACGAAGTGAAGACGCGGAAACCGAACAGATGGTGGAGGAGATCAATTGGTCGGTTGCTGCTGAATACGCCGACAGCATTGGTGTTGACCTAATTACAACCTCCCTGGGTTATAATGTGCTTGATGATGCAAACCATAGCCATACCACCTCGCAGCTCGATGGCATGAGCTCATTCGTTAGCCGGGCGGCGGAGTATGCATTCAGCAAGGGCATCCTGGTGGTATGCAGTGCAGGAAATGAAGGACAGAGCACCTGGAGACATATAGGCTTTCCTGCGGATGCCATGCATGCGCTTACCGTAGGTGCGGTTGATAATAAAAGAGTGATTGCAGATTTTAGCTCCCAGGGACCCACCGCCGATGGCCGTACGAAACCGGATATAAGCGCACAGGGCGTATTGGCTGCCGTGCAGTCGCCTTATGGGGGCGTCAGCTATGAGAATGGCACTTCCTTCTCGGCTCCTATCACGGCGGGGCTGGTGGCTTGCCTGATGCAGGCACATCCCAAAAGTTTGCCCCAACAAATTAATGATGCCATCAAGCAAAGCTCCGACAGGGCAGAGATTTCGGATACGATTTACGGTATGGGCATTCCTGATTTTAACCTTGCAAATATCATCCTGGGTGATAGCAGCTTTGATATGAGCAAGGATGAACTTCTAAACGTTTCTTATAACCTGGAGGATAAATTATTATGCTTCACCATTTACAGTGCCTGCAGGCAAACATTCGGGTTCAAGCTTATCGATGAAAATGGAAGCATTATTAAGGCAGGGTCGCAGGAATGCAGCGGCAAAAAATTCCAGCATTTCTATATCGACCAGCTTCAACTCCCTGCATCGGCCAATGGCTATGGCTTCATCATCGAGAATGAAGCACACCAGGTATCAATAAAATTATTTTAACCCTTTGCTTTGTTTTTTTTTATATAGCCGATAAGTATCGGAATAATAAAAACGATAAGGGTGAATAAAGAGAAAAGGAAATCTGTTTTTTCATTTTCTACAATAGCGCTCAAGGCAGGAAAATAAAATACACTGCAACAAAAGCCGCTCATTAATTTAAGTCCGAGGCAGCCGATGACGATGAAAGCGGCATCGTTAAGCAATGGAAAGCGCTCCATCAATTTTACAAAGAATACGGCCACCATCCGCATCGTGATGATGCCAATAAATACTCCGATCCATATAAGGTAAATATTATCCTTGGCATACACCACGGCAGCAAATACATTATCTATAGAAAATACCAGGTCCATGATTTCAACCATAATAACGGTGCTCCAGAAAGGCCCGAAATAGGGGCTAAGGAATCGATAGAGACGGTTCTTCTTTTTGTTAACCGTGACCTCTGTATTTTTTTCTTTCGACCTGAAATGAGAGATGCATAAATAGATCAGGTAAAGGGCCCCAACAAGCTTCAACCAGGAAATCTTAATGAGAAGTGATGCAAAGAGCAGACATAAGCCGCGAAAAATATAAGCGAAAATAATTCCGATACGCAGGGCGCGGGCCCTTTTTTCTTTTGGAAGGTCCATCACCATAGTGGCCAGAACGGCTGCATTATCAATGCTTAGCAGGCTTTCAATGAGAATCAGGTTAAGGATGATAAGCAGCGCCGCCTGGGGATGATCACCGAAAATATGCTGAATCAGATCGTTAATCATAATCAGGTGCCCGTTTTATTTTCCGGTTTTTGTTTGATGAGTAGTCGAAGAC
>JBBRJE010000028.1:0-14681 GCA_038219845.1 Bacteroidia bacterium | reverse complement strand
TTCTCCTTTAAGCATCTCCTCGATACCCTGTTTAAAAATAGAATTAAAAAACTCCTGAAATGAATCCTTGCTCTTAAATTGTTTGAAAAAGCCTTCGGGAAATTGATCCCGGATGTTGGGTTTGTTTTGCATGTGTTATCGGTTTTAAAGTTAGTTAAAAAAACCCCTGTAGGCCTATTCTCTCAGTTCCGCTACGCTCCACTGAGAGAATAGGCCTACAGGGGGGTGACTCTAACCCGTTTACACAATCTCCTTTATACTACCGTATGTACAATATGGTCAGTCGTATGAATATACATTTATGATGCAAAGCCAAGAAAACAAAATGTTAAATAAATGTTTTGTCTATGTTGAACCTTCACCCAATGGATCTAAATATCTAAAATTCTTTGTTCCATCAATTGACAAAATTATTATCGACTCAAGTGAATTCCAATATCGGAATTATGAATTTTTTCCTGTTAACGAATCTATTGGGTTTATTAATACAGACTCTCCTTACGTTTTACTAATAAGGGAAATCTTGATGAATTGATTCAAAGGCTCTCTCAGAATCCCGTAAAAAGTGTTGAAGTTAAAAATGAGTTTAAAATCTATCCTAATCCCACTTCACAATATGTAATTATAGAAGGGATAAATAAATCGACCTTTGAATACAATGTTGTAAATACTTTAGGGCAAACAGTCTTAAAGGGTAAAAGCTCCTCTGATAAACTGATAATTGATTTAAGTCATTTTGTGCCAGGAGTATATTTTGTAACATATTCCACAGCCACTCCATATAATACTCAAACACAAAAAGTAATATTAAAATAAGAAGGTAGAATATTCGTTCTTAGAAAATTTAGCTGAGCAAATGTTTACATAGTTGAGTTATGATTTAAATGATTTTTGGAAATTCAATACGACTCAAAAATTTTATTGAATTTTCCTTTAATAACATAATTGGATATTAGATTAAAGAAACCTCCCATGAATAGTTTTCCTTGTGCCTTAAAAAACTGGAACTGACCGTCTTAAATTAATATACTAAACTTTGAATTTTTCGATAAAAAAAGGTTGCCAATTTCTTGACAACCTTTGATGAGGAACTTATTATTCCCCGAGGTAAAGTTTGTATTTTAGCCCGAATAGTTAAGATTGGTTCGACAAATTCGACTACTTCACCTGAAAGTAAAACAACTACTGGAGTTACCACTGATGAAGTTTTTCATTTAGGAACGAACGTAAAAAATAATAATGATATATTTACTAAAAATTTAATAATTGAAGATCAATCAGGAAATGGAACGGTTGAACGGGTTGCGACTGTAGGGGAATTCCCTATTGGCAATCCTTACCCTTTTGCAATTTCAACAAAAATTCGGATAAATCAGGATTGACCTAACTGACTTGGCCCCTGGGCTTTATTTGATTCAAGTAAGAACGAGTTCAAACCTTTACGAAAAGAAGATTATACGGAGTAATTAAATGTACCTACTTTGCTTTATTACAGATTAATAGAAACAGAGAAAAGCAATTCTGGTCATTAAGTTTCTTTAAACTTCAGAGTTCTTGGCATTTAGACTAATTAGTTTCAATGCTATGAGTGACCTAATCTTCTTTTCATTATGGGATTTTCATGAACGAAGATAGGGGAATAAGATATTTACACAGTATAAAAATTATTCCATCGCTTATCTCAAATAGGATTCCCGCTAGCAATCGGAAAGCTAATACCACTGCGAAGTCAGGGACTTCACTGAACACCGACCTGATCTTTGGAGCACTACGAAGAACGGGAAAAACGAGGTGGTAGTAGGAACAATACGAAGAACGGGTCAGTAGAATACATCATCACCCACACTGACCACTGACCACTGATTACTAATCCATATTAAACCTACCGCTCACAAAGTACATTTTTAGAAACCCTTTATTTTTTGCTTCGATCTCACCGCGGTATTCACACTCAAATTTATCTTTAATTAAATTATACGTGGATTCGCTTATATTTATTTTCCCCGCCTCACTATTTTGTTCCATGCGCGCTGCCGTATTTACGGTATCTCCCCAGATATCATAAGCATATTTCTTAATGCCAACGATCCCTGCAACAACAGGCCCGGAATGCACACCAATCCGAATCTGGAATTTCCCGCCCTGGGTGCTCATATTTGATTGAATAGATAATGCTGCCTCCACAACTCTTTGGGCATGATCAGCAACTTCGGCAGGTAAGCCGCAAACAGCCAAATAAGCATCTCCTATTGTTTTTATTTTTTCCAATCCATACTTTTCAATGATGTAATCAAAGGATGTAAAATTCTGATGTATTTCTTTCACTAATTCTTTTGGAGTCATTTGCTGACTAATGCCGGTGAAATTAATAAAGTCAGTGAAAAGTACGGTGACATGGTCAAATTGTTTCGCTTCTGTTGTACCTTTTTCTTTCAATTCTTCGGCTACCTCTGATGGAAGAATATTCAGCAATAAGTCATCCGATTTTTTCTTCTCGATTTGTAATTGCTGGGTTCGTTTCTGAACTTTAAGTTCCAGTTTTTTATTTTGCTCCTTAAGATTCCGGGTTCTCAACCGGGTGTAAACCCAAATGCAGCCCAATAAGAAAAGAACAACAATAATATAAAATATCCCCGTTTCCCACCACGGTGGCATGATCCTGAAAAACAATAATCGCTTAATCGTTTCTAAGCCGGAAACTTTATCCTGGACCATGATTTCTAATACATAGTTGCCCGGTTTAATATAATTATATTCCAATTGCCCGTTATCTTGCAAAAGTTTCCAGTCGTTTTCTGCCCCCGAAACGCGAACAAATATTTCAGACGTACTTGTTTTTTGAGGATACCCGAATTTAAATGTCAGATTATTTTGATCATAGGTTAAGGATATAAATTTTTTTAGGAAGATGGCCGAATCGGTTATAAATTCCTTATGTCCTATATCTAATCCACTGAGTACCGCAGGTGGAGGAGGGTTTAAATAAAGATCGAGACCTGAAGGACTTACTTGCCATAAACCTTCATCTGAATTAAAATAGATCAAACTTGAAAAGGTGTCCTGGATAAATTTACTGCCGAGGATACAAAAATTAAATCCGTCGGCCCTGTTGAATTTAAGAATAGTGTGCCTATCGGGTTTCATCACGCAAATGGAATTAATCCCACTTATCCATAAATTATTATCCAGATCTTCAAAAACACCGTTAACCGTATTTTCAGCCAGGCCATTCCGTGCATCAAGCCGTTTAAAAGCAGTTGAACCGTTTTCATAAATATTGAGGCCTTTGTTGGTTGCAATATAAATTATGCCGGCATGATCCTGTATAATCGATTGCAGGTAAGCCCCTGAAATGGTCTTATCATTGTTTTCTTCAGGATTGAACCTGTTCAGCAAGTTTAAATTTTTATCATAAATATTCAGGCATTCGATATTCCCATTCCAAATTTTGCCGGTATTGTCGCGCATAATGCAAAGTCCATTCTCTTTGCCTTTTATGGCAAGTACATTTTCACCGGTCTCAGGGTTATATGTCCCGACAGAATAACCGCTTACAGAATAATAATATTTATTGTCAAGCCAGATGCAATCCGTTAGACCGAAGGTATTCGAGGCATGATTTTTATCAAAACTGCCTTTCCATTCTTGTTGGATATTATAATTATTGTCTAATCGTAAAAAGGATTTCCATGTAGTGGCAGCTACCAACCCGTATTTTTCATTTTTGATGAACGCTGATGCTTTTACATTCCCTTTATTTAATTTATGAAAATTACTTAGCAAAGCTTCAGAAGCATCAGTCCGGATATCAAATAACGACATGCCATAACCCCCTCCAAGTAAAATTTTCCTTTCAGCTTGCATGCGCATACAGGTTATGCCTCCAACGAGTTCGGTATATTCGGTTTTAGCATTTAATTTATTATTGGGAATTAAATTAAAAAGATTTTCGTTCTTTCTCAGGATGTTCAATCCACCGCCCACGCTTCCAAAAATTATTCCGGTGGAAACCGGCTTAATGCATTTAATAAAATTACTACTCAGGCTCTGATCATCTTCTGCATTATGGGTAATATGAGTAATTTCATTCGAGGTTAAATTTAAAATAAAGATGCCCACACCTAAAGTGCCTATCCACAAATTATCTTTTTCATCAAGGTACAAGGAACGTACAATTATTTTAACGAAGGATTTTGTAGATTGAAAATTATCGGTATAATATGAAAAGGTTCCCGAATTCAGATCGAAACAAGAGAGTCCGAGAAATCCTCCACACCATAACCTGTTCAACCTGTCGACAACCATGGTATGAAGAAATTTTAGTCCTGCCTGGGGTTGCTCTTTTACCCAGATCAGGCGATTCGTTCCGAGGTTATAAAACTTTTCTGTATCCGGGTCGAACAAAGACAAGCCGCTGGTATCGGTATTATCTGAGGACCATCCTCCAAACCAATATCTTCCCTGATGATCCTGTAATAAAACTTTAGCCTGATTCGTGCTGATGCTGAATGGGTTTTTTTCGTCGTGCAAATAGCGCTTAAAAGTCCCTTCCTTTTCATCCAGTAATAAATTCAACCCTCCACCCCAGGAGCAGATCCACAGGCGCTCCTTATCATCCTGATAAAAGCTGTTCACATATCCAGGTGCAAGTTTATTTGTGAGAAAGCTGTCTGTTGGAAAGCGTTTAAAAGTTTCATAGGTCTCATCATAGAGACAGACGCCGTTTTGATATGTGCCTACCCATATTCGTTTCTTATGATCAATAAATAAACTGGTAATAAAATTTTCACTTACAGATTGGCTGTCGCCTAAAATAGTTTTAAAAATCTTAAAACGATATCCATCCCAACGACATAATCCGTTTTCTGTTCCGATCCAGATAAATCCATGTGCGTCTTCAATGATAGCATGGATTGAATCACTTGATAATCCCTGGCCCATGCCCAACCCCTGGAATTTGAAATTTAATGAAGATGTTTGTGCAAAGGTTTGTGTTGATGCGATGAACAAAAGGAACACAGTCAAAAAAAATTTGATAGGGAAAAAGACCAGTATAATTGTGAAAAATTTCTTTTTCATTTTATATAAGTATTGATTCTATTGATCTATGTTATATTCTCTAAAACCCTGATGAAAATACATATTATTCATCCTCCGCATCTTTTTGTGCAATAAACGATTCAGATGCGAATCGTAAGTCTTTGAAAATGGAATTCAAGAATCTAAAGGATGATTAAATGATCCTTTTTATTCTTAGTATTGTTTATGAATAGCAAGTTTCGTTTAAATAGTTGGGATATAAAAATAAAATTTAGTTAGAATTGACTAAAGCTACAGAAAACAAAAGGGATTTTCCGAAGCGGTGCTTTGATGCCAAATTGGTGTTGTGTGAATGCCTGAAGCATGGCCACATGATAATTTTTGCCAATACATTTCTTATCCGTCAAGTATTTTATTTCCATACCGGTATTCCTAAAACCTGCTGATGGCGGAGTTGGTATTGTTTTGGAATACCAACAATGCCAATATAATTGAATTACAGAAAAGATTTGTAGTTTGCAACAGTGAAAAAAAGGTTCTGGCAAATATCGGAAAACTAACATCGCGACGATGTCTACGACTGTTTGGAGAAATTAGAACATACTTATTCAGGAACAGGCATTTAACAAGGATATTTTGAATAGCTTGCTACCGCTAAGGTCAGTAAAAGGAAATGTAATAAGCACTACGTCCCCTTTAGCCGTTGTAAACTTCTTTTAAATCGGCCACCGAATAAAGTATTCTTAGTTGTCCAGAAATTCAAAAGCCTGACCATCGGACATTAGTTTTTGAATACCTTGAGTGAGCCTTTGTTCATCATAGCTCCACAGTTAGAAGCTGACGTGATACCGTCCAAAATAAATCATGAATACTTATTCCTATTCGGAAAATAAGCTGCGTTCCTGCTTAATTTATTTTTAAATTCATCTTTACAAATGTCGGATAAGGAACTCCAAAAATTGAGAAAGCTCCCCAATCCCTTGGTTTGGGATTTTGTTTGCGGTAAGCTAAGATTGCATTTCGCATCTGGGCTGCCGGGAAAAATGAATCAAACTGAAACATAGAATCAATCACCATAGGCATCATTTCCCCTGTAGCCTTGTCATTTACATCCCATAAGCTCATTACAACATTTGAAGCACCCGCAATGATAAATGCCCGCGACACACCAATTACCCCTCCTGTAAGCGTTTTGCCCGATCCTGTGCGACAAGCGCTTAAAAAAACCAGGCTCATCGGAAGCAAACGGCTGTTTTGAATTTCAAATGCTGTGAGTTTGCCACAGTTGCCGGGTTCATCGGAGAGCAACAGGTAACCGCTTTTCAGTGGGTCCTTATCATCGGCAAAGCCATGACAAGCGAAGTATAGCAAATCTGTTCCCCTCATTTTCTCCAACACCTCATTCGGTGTGGGCATATCTTTCGTTAATAAGACCGTTTTCAATTTATCCGCTACAACCAAGGCCTCTTTTCCTGCACCCGGCAATTGTTTCATTCCCGGGCCACATTCTTTTTTAAAGCTTGGGTCGCCAATCACCAGTGATTTACCCTCTACATTAAATGAAATTGAATCAGCAATTCGCAGTCTTTGAAATAATGACTTATTATAATCGATGAATCGGTAGAGATCACTGAAAGAAGGAATAACTGCAAGGGTCAGCCTGTCGATAAGGTCAGTTGAATCTTTCCAGGGCTTGAGAATATAAAAAGGGAAAGAGCCGATATTCAGCGAAGGCATCACCAATACGAATTTTTTACTCAAAAGAACATCGGCTATATTCTCCGGGATTAAATGTTTTGAGGCTGATAAAATATAATTGGCAGAAGAAAGATCATTCTGAGCTTCCAATAATTCTCCGCCTCTCTTTGCCAATGAACTATATTTAAGGCTCTGTTTCAGCGCTATTTCCAAATCGCGTAATTCATTTACAGAAATCCTTTCCGTATGATAAGCCTCAATCCTGTTCTGACTGATACACCATATATGCAGCGTATCGTTTTCGTGATGGTAGAACAAAAATGAAAGGGCAGCATTTCCACGGTTATAGGATTTCAGATTTTTTAAAAGCGTAGCAAGGTTTGGCTCCGGAGTGATATAATTTAAGCCTCGGGTTTGCATCAGGCTTGTGAAATTGCACTCGTATTTTTTTAGATGCTTGTTTAATAAGGCTTCATCAAATTGCGCAGAACAGGGTATGGCACCTGTTAAAATTAAAATAATGAGAAAAAATATTTTGAAGTTCATCCAATGATTGTATGATCAAAAGTATATTATTTTTATTATTGTCCTATTTTTACATACTGTAATATTAAGAAAAAAATAAAACGCAACAACAAAAGAATCCGGGCTAGTATATTGAAATATACTGATAATCCCGCCCCTACCACAAAACACGTATTTTTATATGATTTCACAATATAGTATTTACCTAAATCGTTATTAGGCTAACCAATCCTTATACAATGCAATACCGCTACGCTGAACTAAATATTTGTAATCATGAAATCACATCTCATCTTCTACGCCATATGGCTATTGCTCTTATCGGGCTGTGTGAGCTTTTCAAAATACAATGCCGCGATGCTTGCCAATGCCAAACAAAGGGCGATTGTTGAAAGGCTAAACAAGAAAATAAAACTAATGGAGAATAAAACTAAGGAATTGAAAGACAGCCTTGCCTTATATAATGCCTTCGTTTTACCGGTAAAATCACCCCAAACTAAAACCGTATCAAATTTCAAAAAGGACGCGGCGGTAGAATTGTCAACAGATTCATTCCAGAATGAAAATGAGAAACGGATCCTATATTATATGAATTATGCCCGGGTGAAGCCCCAGGAATTTTTACTTAAATATGTGATCCCAAATCTTAGAGATACTACAAAATATTATGAGAGAACTTTGATCGAGACGCTTAGAAAAATGAAACCGGTGGCTGCCCTGAAGTCGAACAAAAAAATGTTTGAACTGGCTACCTGTCATGCAAAGGAAAGCGGTAGAACAGGGTATGTGGGGCATGGGCGGCAAAATGGTTGTTCCAAGGGCTATAATGCTGAATGTTGTGCTTATGGCAGCGCAAATTATTCCAATGACAAAGCACTGAATTATGTATTACAATTATTAGTAGATGAAGACGTGCCATCGCTTGGCCACCGGGAAATTATTTTACTGAACTGGTTGAAAACTGCAGGCGTTTCAATACAACCGCATAAAACATATGGAGAAAATGTGGTGATTGATTTTTCGACCGGGAATTAATATCAACTTAGGAAGATAATTATCCTATCTTCGTTGAAAAAAATCATAATGAAAAAAGTTTCCAGGCTCGCTTTTTTAATCACGGTATTAATTACCGGCCTTATTACCAAACCTTCCTTCGCCACCCATGTTATGGGAATGGATATAGCATGGAAATGCATGGGCAATGATACATTCCAAATTACCTTGGTGATTTACAGAAGATGCACCGACGGAGCCGCAGGCTTATCAGTACCCGTGCCTGTCATAACCAGTGATTCCTGTGCAAATGCTTATACGGTAAATCCGGGCACTAATAAATCATATACTATTGAGGATGTAACTCCGCTATGTGCGACGCAACAAAAGCTTTGCCCTTCAGCAGGCGGAACAGGCCAATCCAATGCCTTAATACCCTTTGGAGTTGAAAAACATACAGTAATTTATAATGTTTATTTAGGAGGCAACTATGCCAATTGTTGCTGGTATAAGATCCGCTATCAGTTGTGTTGCCGCAACAATAACATTACCACAGGATATGCTTTAGCTGATTTTTATTCTGACTCCTGGTTGAACCGATGTATAAGCCCCTGCAATAATGGCCCTGAATTTAAAAACCCTCCCATCCTGATCCGGTGTGCCGGGCAGGATGTATTGTTTAACCATGGCGCGATTGAAGCAGATGGAGACTCATTAAGCTATGCCATGGTGGCTCCTCTGGGAGGTTCTTACAAGGCACCATGGAGTTATACTTATCCGCTTGAGTGCGAAGGCGGAAATAATCCAAATCCAAATGCTATTCCACCCACCGGGTTTAATCTCAATCCACTGAACGGTGATATTTATTTTCGTCCGGTACAGGTGCAGATCACAGTATTAAAAATAATGGTTTCAGAATGGCGTAAAGACATGAACGGAAATTATAAAATTATTGGCAAGACTGCGCGGGATATACAGTTTGCAATTGTTCAAAATTGTAATAATAAATTGCCCTTGCTCTCTGCCCCTTATAGTTATAAGGCTTGTGCAGGGCAGCAGCTATGCATACCTGTAAATAGCCATGACTCTGACCAGATGGATTCTACAAGGATTTATTGGAATGGAGGAATAAAAGGCGGCATCTGGGTAAACAATAACGGCAGTGTGAAAAACGCGTCGGGCAATATGTGTTGGACTCCGGATTTGAAGGATACAAGCAATTTGCCATATTATTTTACCGTAACCGCTCTTGATAATCATTGTCCTTTGAATGGGAATGCAACGCGTTCCTTTTCTATAATTGTAAGTCCATCTCCACCAAAGCCCCAGCTATCCAAAATTAATAATACCTTGATCAGCAGTCCCGCTTTCTCTTATCAATGGTATGACGATACAACCCTGATCAACGGCGCTGTATCTCAAACATTCAATCCTTCTAAAACCGGATCCTATAAAGTAAAAAATACGAATATAAATGGATGTTCAACTTTTTCCGATTTTTACGGATATACCGCCGGAATAAAAATAAATTCCTGGACCACAAAAATTAAAATTTCACCCAACCCGTTTCACGATCAGTTAATTTTAGAAATCACAGATCTAAAAAAGCCGGTAATTATTATTCTGTACGATATGCAGGGAAAACTTATTTTGGAAGAAAAAAATGTTTTAAAAGCAACTGTTAAATTGAATACCTCGAATTTAAGCACAGGCATGTACCTTCTTGAAATCACGGATGGAGAAAACAAAGCAAGCTATAAAGTAGAGAAGCAATAAAAACAAACTCTATTGTTGAACTTTAGATGCAACCGTTTCACTTTATTAGAGTGTTTATCCTGAAGGAACGTGTACACCTGAATGCTAAATAAATTACATTTGTGAAAAATCTCCAACGGATAGTGAAGAGCATTCTATCATTAGTCATCTTCCTGCATTCAATTTTATATTTAAATTTATTGCAGGCAAAATCTGATTCGATAATTTTATATCAAAAAGAAATTCCGAAACTAACCGACAGCACACGGAGCAAAATTATCGTCAGACAAAAACAGAAGAATGGGGGAATAAAGGAGATCGGCTCGGAGATGATGGTTAGTGGTTCAGGAAAACATGCGGATCCAAGGCAGATCCTGGGCAGCGGCCAATATGAAATTATTTTCAATGAAGATTCCACCTTGTTTTCTGAATCCTGGTTGCCGTTAAAGGGAAATTTTATTCATGAATTTAAAGGGGAGAATATCAGGTATTCACGATGGATCGGTGATCAGGTCATTCGTTCAGAGCAGTCTCTGAATTATCATTCCATGCTAGCGAAACGCTTCACAGCACGGCTTATTGAGTGTGTTGTGGAGGAGGGATTAATAAACCTCGGATTTAACGCGAATGAAGTCAGGTCCGATATCATGATTCTGGATCAGGGGACCACGCTGGATGGGAAGTTTGTATGTTTTAGCACCGAAGAAATCCGCGAGAAATATATCATTGGTTGGAGGAAAAGAATACCGACTCCAACGCATAAAAGTAAGAGGGCATATAATTCTTCGGAAATTTTTAGGGCCGATGTTTTGATTAGTGTTTATGATGGAAGGAAGAATGCTTCAGATAGTCATCCGCTGCATATCGGTTTAATCCGAAAAGGCTTGTTCAACCATAGCATAGAGGCTTTATCGTGCCTAATACCCTGGAGGAAAGAGTGTAATTTAGCTAAGAAAAATGCACTAAGGATAAGGCGTAAGGCTTAAAAGCGTAAGTGGGTATTGTATTTTCGCAATACGCAATACGAACGACGCAATACGCAATACGCAATACGAACGTCGCAATACGAATTCACTACAATGTTACCACCCTTTTTCTCTGATGCAGGTAGGCCGGAAGAAAACCGGAAAGACTCATCTTGAAAAGTTTTTTTTCTTCTTCCGTTTCAATTAATGGGATCCTGGGCAAGGCACATAAATGATTTTGATGTTCCCTGAATATATTGGCAATACGTGTAGTGGTTGCTGTTATAAAACCGGCTTGTTTTACAATCTCAAATTCTCTTTCCCCTGCTTCATCACTGCTTCCATAAGGATAGGAGAAATGTTCCACGGGCTTCTGTAGCAATTGTTCCAAATAATTTTTACTTTCCACTACTTCCAGTGTGGCTTCCGCCAGATGAAGTTTGCTTAAAGGGTAATGATTCACCGTATGTGCACCAAGAGTAACGAGCTTGTCGTTATTTAAAATATGTAATTGTTCTTTGCTCATCGTACTCCATTGTGCATGAGGCTTGCACGGAGGATACTTCGCAATCAGTGTACGATAGAACGCATAACCTTTTTCGAAGGGAGTATGAATGATCAGGGAACGGAGTTTTAAGAAGGCGTCTTCTTTCTGTTCTTTAGTCTGGGTTTGGAGGTTAAGTTCCGCGATATTAATTTTATTATAACAAAGCAGGATATCTTCCAGATCGTACCACCAGCATTTTAGATTCATTTCAACCAGGGCCTTGGTGATATAAATTGCAAAAGGAAGCTTGTATTTTTGGAAGATAGGATAAGCAAGGCTGAAATTATCTTCATAACCATCATCAAAAGTAAACACAACAAACTTTTTGTGAAAATCGCTGTTTGTCATCCGCCGGTGCATCTCATCCAGACTGATGATATCGTAATTACTCTGAAGAAAATATTTAATTGTGGATTCGAGGTAGGAAGTGGTTACCTCAAGGTTACTGCTCCAGAAAATGCGGTTCGCTTCCCGTTTTTCTACCACACGGTGCAGGGTAATAATATGCCCGATACCCCCATAAACCGGCCTGGCCAATAAGTAGAGGCGCGATTTATAAATGAAGGATGCTAAAGGTGACATATATATTAAAGCAAATAAATTAAAATCTGTTCAATTCTGAATTAAAAAAATGACAAGCACGATTCTTATTAGGGAATAAAATGAATATGAAATTTCTTGTTTCTAATTTCAAAACAATATTACCTCAAATTAACAAGAAGGCATCATATTAAACAAACACTAAATATTACCTTTGAAACCTGTTTTTTACAATACATATCATGACACATTTTTTAAGAACCCTCCTCTTCACCCTCGTACTTACAGCCTTTATCAGCCTGAAATCTTTTTCCCAAACCGTTTATGTACAGGAGAAGGGTAAAAAATACCATATGAAAAATTGTTCTGTAGCTGGAACGGGTAAGAAGGGAATGACCGTTGCGAATGCGAAAAAAGCAGGTTATACCTCGTGTAAAGTGTGTAAGCCAGAAGAGGCGTTGATGCCCGAAAAACCAAAAGCTGCCGACCTTCCAAAAGAAGCTGACAAGCCTAAAGAGGCAGACCAGCCCACAACTCCGGCGAAGCCAAAAACAAATACAGACGATAAGAATCCGAAAACCCCGGAAATTCCAAGATAAAAATTATTGTAGAGGAAAGCAATTGCTTACCTTGAATAATTTGGTGCTTCTTTGGTAATGAACACATCATGAGGATGGCTCTCTTTCATCCCCGCACCGGTGATTCGTATAAATTTTGCCTCCTGCAAATCGGTGATGGTAGCAGCCCCACAATATCCCATACCTGCTCTTAAGCCTCCGATATATTGGTACATTACTTCTTTAAGCACTCCTTTGAAGGGCACATGACCAACGATTCCTTCAGGAACCAATTTTGAAATCTCCTCTTCAGCGTCCTGAAAATAACGGTCCTTACTGCCCTTTTCCATGGCTTCTATACTTCCCATGCCACGGTATGATTTAACTTTCCTGCCGTCGAAAATTATTGTTTCACCCGGACTTTCCTCTACACCCGCGAAAAGCGAACCTGCCATGATACAATCGGCACCCGCCACAAGGGCCTTTACGATATCACCACTGTAACGAATACCACCATCGGCAATAACGGATACCCCCGCAGGTTTACATGCCCTGGAGGCCTCGCTAATGGCTGTAAGTTGAGGCACCCCGATGCCCGCAATAATACGTGTGGTACAAATGGAACCGGGTCCAACGCCTACTTTTACAGCACTGGCACCGGCATCTACAAGAGCCTTTGCACCATCAAAAGTTGCTACATTCCCTACAATAAAATCGAAACCCGGATGGCGGACAATGGCTTTTTTTAATTCGTTGATCACTCCTTTACTATGTCCGTGTGCCGTGTCAATGATGATCGTATCCACCCCGGCTTTTATCAGGGCATCAATACGTTCCTCAGTATCTGCGGTTACACCTACCGCAGCACCAACGCGTAAGCGGCCAAAACTATCTTTGCATGCATTGGGATTGGATTTTACTTTTAGAATATCTTTATAGGTTATCAGTCCTACAAGTTTATTTTCTTTATCAACTACGGGGAGCTTTTCGATTTTAAATTCCTGTAAAAGTTTTTCTGCTGTGGCGAAATCGGTCTTTTCCGGGGCGGTTCTAAGGTTTACTTTAGTCATTACATCATAAATCTTGCGCTGGTTGTTTTTTTCAAAGCGCAGGTCGCGGTTGGTGATGATGCCTTTTAATTTCCCGTTTCCGTCAACTACAGGGATACCCCCAATTTTATTCTCCCGCATAATTTTCAGTGCATCTTCAATGATCTGGTCTTCATGCAAGGTGATTGGATCGAGTATCATCCCGCTTTCCGAGCGTTTTACTTTACGCACCTGGAGGGCTTGCTGTTCGATGCTCATATTTTTATGGAGGATGCCCAATCCTCCTTCGCGGGCCATGGCAATGGCAAGCTCAAACTCTGTGACAGTGTCCATCGCTGCTGATATGACAGGGACGTTGATGCGTAAATTTTTGGTGAGTTGTGTACTGGTATTGGTTTCGCGGGGAAGCACTTCGGAGTAGCCCGGAAGCACCAATACATCATCAAAGGTTAAACCTTCGGAAAACTTATTATCGGGAGAGAACATAGCAAATAACTTTTATTATTTGCGGGGCGAAAGTACGAAATAAATTATGAATAGGAGGATTATTTCTGATTTGTCGTTTAGTTAGGGAACCTGGGGAAATATAGGAACCATAAAAAACACAAATCATGAATTCAATAAGTTTACAAAAGTGAATACCAGATTATATTTCTTTTGTATTCTTTGCGTGTATTCTTATGCATTCTTTGCGGTTCCTGCATTAAAACCGCATCTTAATGTTATTGATTTCGGATTTGGGAAAACGGATTTCAAAACATAGAAACAAATAATACATAAGTTAATACAAATTCAATTTAACCACATAAGGCATATAGAAAACATAGGTTAATGCAAATACAATTTAACCACATAAGGCATATAGAAGACATAGGTTAAGGCAAATACAAAATACAAGTTAACCACATAAGGCATATAGAAGACATAGGTTAAGGCAAATACAAAATACAAGTTAACCACATAAGGCATATAGAAGACATAGGTTAAGGCAAATACAAAATACAAGTTAACC
>JBBRJE010000027.1:0-14719 GCA_038219845.1 Bacteroidia bacterium | reverse complement strand
TCATCACACAACAAAACAAACCCCTAACAAAATGTATGACCAATCTATCAAAAAAAATGCAGCCTAATCTCAATTTATCTAACCCAATTATTTAACTTAACTTGCTAAACAATTGGTCCAACAAATGGGGAGTATTACAGTGTTCATCTGCCAACTCACGAATAAAACTCCTTACTTTTTCTTCTGAGGTTTTAAAAATCAATGATTCAAATCGGTTTTGAATTTTTTTTAGCCTAAAACCAATCAATTTTGTTATTTGCATATTGAAACGAGGGTTGCCTTCCATCATCATTTGCAGATCCGGAATCTTAACTACACATATAATAGTGTCATCAGTAGCTTCGGCTATTTCTTCTCTTTTCTCTTGTCCGGTAACTGACATTTCTCCAAAAACTTCCCCAGGCCCAAGTATAGCAAGAATAACTTCTTTTCCATCACCCGACATTTTAGATATTTTAACTTTACCGACCTTCAACATATAGATGGAGTTAGAAGCATCTTCAGGAAAATAGATAACTTCATTTTTAGGCGCATTTCTCATTACAGTTTTTTTATTAAGCATCTCCTTCTCCTCCATACTTAGAACTTGCAGCATGCTGAAATTTTCAAAATACCATAATTTTGATTGGCTTTGCATTCTTTTAAATTAGAAATTGATATGATCGAAATAGTAAACAGCGAAAGTAAGACTTTATTATGCAATATTTACTAAATTGCAAATAACCATGCTACATTTGTAATTGTCGACTTAAGACATATGTAGTGGCCTGCGCCAAATTCTTCTACTAGAACAGATTCGTCTTTCGGCAATCGCAGCTATTTGTTCCTAAAGTTTTTTTCGGTAAGCTTGTTATTTGTGAATTCGAGGAGATTAAAACAAAAAAGGTGAAGAAGAAAAAAATATTTCCTAGCTATAATGGATATTTAGATCTGCTCCGGGATATAAAAAAAATAGTTTCAATTTCTTCTTTCAATCATAAAAATAATACAACTATGAGAAGCTACAATTAAAATTTATGTCAAAAATATGATTTGCCATAAATTTGATCTATTGCGGGATCATATAGAAATTTTTTGATTAAGAAGATTATTTCCGGAGAAGAAATATTCCGAAAATCATTCCTGTTTAACTGCGGATTCATGTGTAGGATCCGCACCTTGTGCAGGTTTGAAATGCCTGAGCTTAACGGCTTTTGTTTTCTCCCTGAAAAGTGGTGGTACCGCCATCTTTGCCGCTTCATGACTATCTGCTTCAACGAAAGCATAGGCATTATGATCATTATCATAACATCCCCATTCGAAATGCGTTAAAAAACCCGCATGAAATTCCCTGAAATGCTGAATGGCCGACCGGCAATCCTCGGCAGTATGGCTGGAAGTGAGTAAATAACGATCCATCGGAAATTAGTTTAGGAGACAAATATAATAAATTTCAGTGCTACCTTACAACAGTGGTACATCACTTCAGAAATGTAGAGCTTCCATTCTACTTCGCTATCAATACAAAATCACCGAAAGCGCCGGAATCGAAGGAGCCGCCCCGGGGCTCGGGAACAAGGCGGATGACCTTAGCCCTGATCTCTCCGCAATTTAAAATCTTATCAGTCCCTCCTTTTGTTTCGAGTGCTTGGATGAAGCCGGATGCGAAAGGAGAATGATGTCCCGGCAAGCCATCGGGAACATATTCCTTGCCACCCGATGTGAGGTAAATCCTGGTCTTGTCTCCCATGAGCCTTTGGGCCAATAAGACATCGCTAAGCTGATTTTTTTTATAGCCATTGATATTGGTGACATCAGTGGTATTAAGCATCTGCATATTACCGAGCGATTGATTGAAGGTGCCACCGAAACAAACATCAAGCACCACCATGATATGCCTGCATTTGATGGCATTCAGGTTATCACGCAACCGGGAATGAGAAATATAAGTATCAAAATCGGCATCATCTTTCGGATCTTCCGAATCGGAGCACGCGATAAGGCCAAAATTATTTTCATCGTACATCCCATGACCGGCAATGAATACGAGCAGCTGGCTCATCGAATCAAAATCCATCTTAGCATAACGTTTCAGCGCTGCCAGAATGGCTTTGCGGCTGGTATCCAATAAAACTTCTGTTTCGAATCCATATGCATTTCTTAAGAGTGTATCTATTTTCATCACATCATATACCGGGTTGCGTAAGGGGCGCCAGCATGAAGCTTTATATTTATCGGTTCCGATAAGCAAGGCGAAATTTTTAATTTTAGGCGGCACTTTATCGGGCTTTGATTTATTCTCCTCTTCCAGCATTTCAGAACCTCTTGAAGCGCCCTTTTCGTTAGCCACAGAAACGGACCTCACAATCTTTAAAATTTCTTTTTCATAAATAATTTTAGAATAAGATTTATCCAATGGACTAGAACAATTGTTCAACTCTTCTATAAAATTCATTTTCCGTTCGAGGGTTTTGTCGCGTTTGAAAATATCAATGATATTACAGTCCATGGAATCGAGGTGGGTTATAAAAAAAGCGATAGGACCGCCCCGCATGAGTTCCGTTTTTATCTTATAATCACAAAAGAATTTTACCGGGTATTTATATTCTTCTACGCGTTCTACTCCAAAGGTTTGAGTGGTTAAAAAAACCCTGTTCCTATCGTTCAACTGTGCATTTAAAATATCTTTATCGATGAAAGTATTGATCAGGTATTCAGAAAAATTAGCGCCTGAGCCCGCCTCCGTTATTATCAGCTGGCGTTTGGCCTGCACCAGGTCGAGAAGGTTTTTTAATGTTTGAAGGTCGATGAGCTGGGGCCTAAGCGCAGGCCAGTCGTACCATCTTTTTGAATTCAAAGAAATATTGGTAAGGGTGGGGATAAAAAATATAGTTTTGCCCCCTGAAGAATCAGTACCGGCGTAACCTTCAAGGCTCACCCCAGCAAAGAAAAAAATAAAAATATCAGAAGGTTGAATATGTGCAGCAATACTTTTAATTGAATTGGATATTGAATCCCTGGTGGCATTTTTTCCGGTAAGCACATACTTAATTATCCTGTCTGCGTTCTTGCTTTTTTGGAAATAGCTGCCAATCATTTCGGCATCGCTGATACAAAATTGGTTTTCCAAAAAACCTTCATTAAAATTTACGCCGATCGATAAAACGTAAATGTTTTGCGCCCTGTCAATATCGCCCAATATAACACCGGCAAAGGAACAACGACAAAGAATAAAGAAGGAGCAGGTAAAGAGAAACTTCATTGCGTGATGATTAAATAATTTTTTCAAATATACAGGTACCGTGTAATGAAATAATAAAAGTTTTGAAGCAGGTTTGCTTTTTCATTTAGGTAATGGAACACCATGGTAGTGGCAATCCTGATTTTCTTAATATTAATTTAAATTGGGAATTTCGAAAATAGGAAGCTGTATTATTTATAAGCTCTTTGCTTCTAAGTAAGGCCAGCTTTTGGTTTGTAAGATTTTTACAGAATTCCTCTTGCGGGGTTGAAATACAAAGCCTTCAATAAACCGAGTTACATCCAGGTTAAGTCGAGACAATTCTTATTTGACCGTTACCAGGATCATATCAATAATACATTGAATCCGCAATTAGTGCTGCATTAATAATGTCATTCTTTTATTGTTATTATTTCAAAGCCATAGGGAACAATAGTTGCGGTGAGCTTGCCCGAATTTAAAATCAATGTGCTTCCGAAACTGGTATTGGCATTGCCTGCATTTAATTGGTAAGAAACAGTAAGAGGAACATTCGACTTATTGAAGATCACGAGCGTGGCTTCATTAAAATAGCGGCGTAAATAGGAATAGGTTTTCTCATTACATTCCAGGTCTTCATACGTGCCATACATCAGGCTCATCTGGCTTCTGCGCAGGGCGCAAAGCTTTGAAGCAATAGCCCTGGTTTGAAGCTGGAACTTGTTCAGGCTATCGAAAATCATAGGGCGGCGGTTATCAGGGTCATTGGCGCCTGTCATCCCGATTTCATCACCATAATAAATTACAGGGGTACCCGGTATGGTGGTGATAAATGCGGTCATCATTTGCAATCTATTATATCCTAATGTGTCTTCCACTTTCACTTCCCTGTTCCATCCCGTTTCCCGATCGTTATCACTAAAGCTCATTCCTTTGCCGGCATATGCCATGAAGCGGGTGATATCGTGGTTCCCTGTGATATTTCCCATCAGGTGATGGTGGCCGAAATATTCCAGAGAAGCATTGACAGCGTCCTTCGCTTTGGTAAAATTTACTTTATCATCAATAAAGGCAATACGTGAATCAAAATAAACGTTGAAATCAAATTGAGCATCCAGCTGCCCGCTGCCAATATAACTTTTCATCAAAGCCCTGCTGCCAAAGGTTTCCCCGATCTGTATCAGGTGCTTGTGCTGCGGAATCTCAATTTCCTTTTTAAGCTTATAGGTTAAAGTACGCCAAAATATTTGGGGTACATGCTTCACTGCATCATGGCGAAAGCCGTCGAGATCGAAACGTTTAATCCACCCCACGGCGCTATCGGTAAAAAGCTGTAAAGGCGCATCCTTCGTATAGTCGATGTCTGCCAGAAATTCATCGAACCAGGTGGTGAGATCGTATTGATTCCATCGACGTAAATTTTTTGTGCCATCAGTAAGGAAAATGCTATTGAACCATTCGTCTTTATGCTGTTGGTAGATCGGATTTTCCATATGTACATGGTTGCTCACAAAATCAAGAATCACATTGATATTTCTTTTATGCGCTTCTGCCACCATTTCTATCAGTTCCGCCTCGGTACCAAAACGATGATCCACATTGCTGATGCTAACCACCCAATACCCATGATAACCGCTGTATTTGCGTTGTGGCGGGATATATTCATGGTAAGCGCCTTCGGGATTTTGATTGAGGGGGGAAACCCAAAGGGTATTAATTCCCAAAGAAGAAAAATAGCCTTCCTTAATTTTTTGCGTGATCCCCGCCAGGTCGCCTCCATAATAATTCGCGCGGTCGGCAAGACTATCATCTTTAACTTTCTGAGTATTATTTTTATTGCCATCAAGAAAACGATCGACCATCATAAAATAATAAATATTTCCTTCTTTGTCTTCACGCGTTAATTGTTTTGCATCAGTTATCACTTTGCCATTTTCCAGGGGGATGAGCAGATCATTGGAGAGACTTTGTGTGTTAATCAATAGGTCATCGGCGGTATGAGGTCGTTCATAACCATATACCCGGATATAGCTACGTTTCATTCTTTTTGCAGCGACAGGAAGATTAATAATTAGCACCCCATTTTTATCCTTATCTACTGGCATAAACTGATTTTGCCATAATACAAATACCTTTTCTACATTAATAGAATGGATCTCTATTTCATTTTTTCGGGTAGCATAAGTGGATAAATATGCACTGTGAGTATTATCCATTCCAACCTTTATAACACTATTATAGCCTCCGTTTCCATTACTTGTGGAGTCTCTGATACTATCAGCATCCAACTCATCTTTATCATCCACATTAAAAAGGTATTGGTAAACTCCGGGTTCTAATCTTAAGTTTAGAGTATAAAATCCTAAACCAAATAAAGTAAGTGAATCATGTATATTGCTCCATCCATTAAAATCACCGCGCACAAAAATCTTTCTACGTTGTTGATGAGCTAAAGAATACTTTTTGTCATGATATATAAACTTAACCATCCTACTTTCATTCCTTTTAACCAGTATCTGATAAAACCCTTTCCCTGTTTGTATATCAAGCATACTTAGTGCAGGCACCCTGTCCGTTTTGGCCCATAACTTTAATTCCTTTTTATCAGCGCTCCAGAAAAATCCAATGGCTGAATCGAGCGTTAATTTTCTAATTACTGATACATCCATAAAATAATCATTCAAAATAACAATGGTTGTATCAACTGATAAATTAATTGGTGAAGCCAATCCAAAGATTTCTTCATCAGTAATATATTGTTCGTTAGTGCAAGAAAATAAAATTACAGAAATAGAAAGAAGCCATAACATTTTTTTCATGTGGTAAATATAGTTGTCTGAATCAGTATTAGAGAATTCCTGGAATACGCATCAATGTGGTCATCCTTCTAAATTAATCTCAAAAACTACGGATCAAACATTTACCATTTCAAAGTCAGCCTGCCGCTTAATTGGGTCGGCAGCAATAATTTTTATCATCACCTTATCACCCACCTTGTAAATTTTCTTATGTCGTTTGCCTATTACCATAAAATTTTGTTCATCATAAGAATATATATCATCTTTCATGGTCATAAGGCGTATCATGCCTTCGCATTTATTAGTGATAATTTCGGCATACAATCCCCAGTCGGTGGTGCCGCTGATAATGGCTTCATGCTCGGTGTCCACCAGCTTCTTCAAAAATTCCATCTGCTTGAATTTCTTGGAAGCCCGCTCTGCTTCAGCCGCTCCTACCTCTTTCTCTGTGCTATGCTTACATAATTTTTCCAAGGGTTCAGGATCCGGACTTTTATGCTTCATCAGATATTCCATCAGTAAGCGATGCGTCATCATATCAGGATAACGGCGGATGGGCGAAGTGAAATGTGCGTAATGGTCATAACCTAAACCATAATGGCCTGATTTTTTAGTTGTATAATATGCTTTAGGCATGCTGCGAATGGCGAAATGCGAGATGATATGCTGCTCCGGTTTCCCTTCCGCATCTTTTAGCATGGCATTGATGCTGGCAGCAATGGTACGGTCACTCTTGGCGTTTATCTCGTACCCAAATCGTTTTGCGAAATTGGTGAGTGTGCTCAGCTTGGTATCTTCCGGGGCATCATGCACCCGGTTCACAGAGGTGAATTTATGGTTGTTTAAAACTTCCGCAACTTTTTTATTGGCCAGAAGCATAAATTCTTCGATGAGCTTATGTGAATCTTTTCTTTGGTATTGATAAATCTCTATAGGCTCATTCTTATCATTAAGCTTTATTTTTATTTCTTCGGTATCAAAATTAATAGCACCGTGTTTAAACCTTTCTTTCTGCAATTGTTTAGCTATAGAATTTACAATCAAAATCTCTTTTGAATAAATGCCTTGCTCCGTGTCGATGATATTTTGCACCTCATCATAAGTATATCGTTTTGCCGAATGGATAATCGTCTTGCCATAGCGGGTATGAATTACTTTTGCCTGAGGCGTTATCTCCATCACCGTGCTGAAAGTAAGCTTGTCTTCATTGGGACGGAGCGAACACAATACATTAGAGATTTTCTCAGGCAGCATCGGCACCACCCTGTCGACAAGGTACACCGAGGTGGCACGCTCCTGTGCCGTTTTTTCGAGTGCAGTGCCTGGCTTTACATAATAGGTTACATCGGCGATATGAATGCCTATCTCATAATTCCCATTCTCCAGTTCTTTATAGGAGATGGCGTCATCGAAATCTTTGGCATCATCAGGATCAATGGTAAAGGTTAATGTATTGCGGAAATCTTCACGCCTGCTTATTTCATCCGATGGGATAATATCCCTGATCTGCGCTGCCTCTTGCATCGTTTGTTCAGGGAATTCCTGTTCTATATTAAATTCATAAAGGATGCTGTCAATCTCCGTATGATGCTCCCCTGGGATACCCAATACTTTTATTACTTCACCAGTTGGCAATTCATCTTTTTCTATCCAGCGCGAAAATTTAACAACCACCTTATCATCATTCTCCGCGCCATTTAAATTGCTGAAAGGGATCACAAAATAATAAGGAATCTTTTTACTGTCGGCTGCAAAAATCGCTCTGTCTTTTTCAATATCAATGATCCCTGTATACTCGTGCGCTGCGCGGTTCACAATATTCATAACCTCCCCGCTGTCCTTGTTTTTGCGGCTTTGCGAGGGCTTCACCCGAAACAATACTTCATCTCCATTAAGCGCCCTTAAGGTATATCTTTTGGGTATGAACACATCCTTTTTGAAATCGTCACTTATCACGTAAGCGTTTCCATCGCCCATCATATCGATGGTTCCTTTATATAATTTTTGTTTGGTCATGGGGGAATAGTGGTGGGTTGATAGTGGTTAGTAGTTGGTGGTATGTGGTAAGTCGTAAGTGGTTAGTGGTTAGTAAATACAAGGTTGCGAATATTCGGTATAGGTATTCACTTTAGTAATCTTATATTTTGTATTCATTCTTTCACTTCATTGTGTTTTGCAATTCTTTCGCTTCGATATTATTTAATTTATGCCTTTGCACATCTTTAGTTCATTCTGTATTATATCCCAGTATCTTCATCATACCGGCTACATCCTGTGCCCCTCGAAAAACGGAGGTTTGATGTTTCGCATCGATTAAAATATGCTTAGGCGCAGGCAACAAACAATGCTGTAAGCCACCGTATCCGCCAATGCTTTCCTGGTAGGCGCCGGTATGAAAAAACCCTAAATATAAAGTATCACCGGCGTCGATCCTGGGCATGAATACCTGGTTGGCCTGCACCTCGCTATTATAATAATCCATGCCGTCGCAGGTGATGCCACCAAGATTGACTCTCTGATATGGCTTATCCCAATGGTTGAGCGCAAGCAATATAAATTTTTGTCCGATGCCCCAGGTATCGGGCAAGGTATTGATAAATGAGCTGTCAATCATATACCAGAGTTCATTATCATTCTGCTGTTTCTGTCCGATCACTGAATAAAGCACGCCACCGCTTTCGCCAACAGTGTAAGATCCAAACTCTGTGAAAATATCAGGCACAGGCACCTTCCTTTCATCGCATATGGTTTTGATCGTCACCAGTATCTGGTCGATCAGGTATTCATAATCTATCTCCATACCTAAGGTATTATAGATGGGTAGTCCGCCGCCAATATCCAGGCTATTTAATTCAGGACATACCATTTTCAATTCACAGTATTTTTCCACCTGTCGTGCCAGCTCGCTCCAATAATAAGAGGTGTCCTTGATACCGGTATTGATAAAAAAATGAAGCATTTTCAACTTGAATGCCGGGTTGCTTTTTATCTTTTCGTTATAAAAATCAAGCACTTCATCATAACGGATTCCAAGGCGCGAATTATAAAGCAGAAAATTAGGATCCTCGTTGGTGGCCAGTCGCAGACCAATATTAAAGGAATCAATGCCCGTATCAGAAAGCTGCATGAGCTCTTCTTTATTATCGAGGATACAGATCACGTTTTTAAAATTATCCTTTACAAGCGCGGCAATCTTATCAATATAATCGCTGGTTTTAAAACCGTTATGCAGCAGGTAAGTGTCCTTGGAGATTTTCTGCTCTCTGTATAATTGCATGATGATATCAATATCAAAGCCGCTGCTGGTTTCAATATGAATATCATTCTTCAGCGCTTCATCCATTACAAATTTAAAATGGGAGCTTTTGGTGCAATAGCAATAAGTATAATTGCCCTGATAATTATTTTTAGTGATGGCATTCTGAAACCAGCGCTTCGCATTTTGTATTTGTGATGAAATCTTTGGCAGGTAAGTATATTTTAATGGAGAATGGTATTGCTCGGCAATATCCATCAGGCGTATGTCGTTATAATATAATTCATTGTCCTTCTCTTCAAAGCCATGTCGCGGAAAGAAAAAAGTTTGATTTATTAAATCCTTATACCTGTTTTTAAGCATGGGGCGAAGGTAAGAAAAAAGGAAAGAAAATTAACAGGGCTGCACGGCTTCCGTACTTCAGTGCTACGGTAGGGTATTTCCGAATTTGATATATGGTGTTAAAGCAGTTGAAATTATTATTGCAGCTGTATTATCTTCCGATAGGAAGAATTCGTGGGTAGAATAATTGCGTGTAAGTTACACCTTCCATAAGGAGGATTATTCGGAATTTTAATGTGATGAGGAAACAGTTAAATAAATGGTTAGATTTGTATTCTTTTCCGTAGGAAGAATTCGTGGGTAGATCAAATGGGCGTGTGTATTTCCTTCCCTAGGAAGGTTTCGTGCGAATGGGTATTCGAGTTAATTCCAATTCCGTTCAACATGTATGGCTCTACTTGACTGTATTCCAAATTCTTATTATAATCCAAAGGTGTTATTTATTCTTGCTTTAATGGCACCAAACCATCCTACGGAAGCTATGCCCCACCACCATTTCTACCCACGAATACTTCCTACAGAAGAAGAATACAGGTTCTTCGATTCAATTGATTATTTCGCCAGACATCAAATTCGAAAATACCTCTACACTAATTTACGGTGAAAGTTAATTTTAAGCATTAATGAACTAAAGAAACTTTAGCACTTTACCACTTCTCTATTCCGTTCTCGATTCTATCTTACGCAATACCGATTCTGCATTTAATTTAATTTTCTTAAATATCTGCAGTCTTTGTTTTTCATTCACGCCGCTTATCAGCGATGCTTTCCTGATCAGATTTTTCATCCAGGCATTTACTTCTGCTCCCAGAATGGCGTTGGTGGTGCTTAAATTATTAAAAGTATTAAAGCTAAGGAAGGTCGTGTTTTTACCATCCAGCACCACCTGCACCGCATTGGTGCCAATCATCACATCACTATAATACATTTTATAGTTTCCTTCATCGCCGGCATTTTTGGTGGAATTAACTGCCATCTGCTCCACATCCCCGATGACCTGTAATATCTGCCGGCAAATTATTAAAGCCTGCTCTTTGTTCACGATACCACTCTCATAATAATAATCCAGCTGTTTCACCGTGCTGTCAAGCGTGGCTTCTGTCCATATCTCTACCGAAGGTATATGGGTGTAGAGCGCATAGGTTTCGCGTGCGATATCGATTAATTTTTTGTCAATTTTCTTGAAGTCGAAATTCACATTGCTTAGTAATTTTTCGTCGAGCACAGATTTCCTCCAGTAAAATATTTTAAAGGCGGTGAGCTCCTCATATTTAAAATGATGGAACACAGGAACATCTTCTGCTGCATATATTATCAGTTTGTTTTTATATCCCGAGATTTGCCTGAGGTGATTTTGAAGGTCGGTGAGATATTCCGCCATCCGCTCCTCCTTATCGCTGATGGTGCGATAATGAAAAGTAACAACCCCCTTCTCATGCTGGCTATTGCCCAGGTCGAAGGATACATTAAAATGATTGCATAATCGGGTAATGTCCTCCAGCGTGAGCGTGGTTACCCCACGTAGCCTCCGGTAAGCACTGTCGCTGCTGATGCTTAGCACTTCCGAAATAATATCTACCAGGCTCACGCCAGGCCCGGCTGTAGCCTTAATTTTTTCGAAAAATTCCAGTTGAACCTGGCTGTGATTATGAGACATCATTATTTTATACAATCAAAAAACTCATGCTACTTAAATTCAGGTGGCAGCGAAAAGGATGGCCTACCGTATGGTATCCACATCCAAACTACGGCCGGCGAAAATACCGAGACCATTCTTTACATTAGTATATATCGGTGTTTTGTTAAACTCTCCGGGAGCCGTCTTTTCAGGCTTGGAATAAGCATATAAATAAGCGTCTTTACTCAGAGAATATAATTTAAGCAAGTAATCAGGACGGGTCGTATAATAACCGGAAGGGATATTTAATAAAATGGTTTTCTTCTTCCCATTAAATAAATTATCCGTGAATAGATATTCTCCATTTTGCAATCGTTTGGCCAGGCTCTGATTCAACGATTGGTCGTTGCTGCTGATATTGGATAAATAGATATATTGGGCTGAGACGGCATCATAGAACTGGAAACTAATCAAATACGTATTTTCCTGCGGCGGGTCATCGATAGTGAAGCTCAACTGTCCGTAATAATCGCCCTTGGTATCCTTTGATACGGAATCGATATAAGTCCAGTCGCTGATCTTCACCGGGTCGGGCAGTATATTTTCTGTTTCCACCGCATCAAATCCATCACGGCTAACTTCCAATTTATAGGTATTGCCCGGGGTTGGAATGGTTACCGCATTATAATAACCAACACCAAAGGGGGTAAGCGTTTCAACATAGGAATTGTTTACAAAAAGCTTCACGATGGCATCCGGAATAAATGAAGGCAGCAGGGTGTCGTATACATTCACGGATTTAGAAACCACAATCTCGAAAGGGGTGTTTTGCTGGAATAAATTATTTACCACCAGCTTCGGCTTATATCCGCTATTGTCGACCTTTAAAACTTTTTGGCATGAGCAAAACAAGGCGAGGAGGAGTAATATATTTAGAGAATTTTTCAATGGTATATTAAAATTTATAATTAATGCTTAAGGCAGGCACCATAAAAGGAATATAGCTGTTATAGTAAGCCTGGGTTGATTTTGAAGACTGTGTGATATACGCTCCCGAAGGATTTGCGGCAAACAATATATTATAGAAAGAGAGGTCATAGCTGAACTGTCCGTGGTTTTTTTCCTTATAGGTTTTAGAGAAAGAAAAATCCAGGCGCTTCGTATTGGGCAGACGGATATTATTTCTCCCGGTAAATTCATTAACCAGATCGCCATTCACATCGTAATATTTGCCTGTAGCTAAAGTGAATGGCTGGCCCGTGGTAAAAATATAAGTGAAAGCGAAGCTATACCTATTATTAGGCTTGTATAAAACCACGAGGGTCAGATCGTGACGACGGTCGAAATCGGTGGGGAAATATTTGTTGAAATTCACCGTTGGAAAAACCTGCATTGATTTGGATAAGGTATAACCAACCCATCCGCTCCATTTATCATCGAATTTTTTTTGCAATAATAATTCCAGTCCTGCATTATGTGATTTCCCCTGTTCGATATTTTCTTCCCAGGAGCTCAGGCTTACCTCAATAAGATCGGCACTGGATTTTAATACATTGATATGATTGGAATATTTATAATAAACTTCAGCAATAAATTCAAATCCTTTTTTCAGGCTATGGTTGCTGGAGAACACAATCTGCTGTGAAGATTCGGGCTGTATATACTTTGTGGATGGAGCCCAGTAGTCGAGCGGTAAGCCTGTATTGGCAACCAGGATACGATGAATATACTGATGAACCATGGCATAGGAGGCTTTTATCGTCCACCGCTTATCCACGATATACCTGGCCGAGAGCCGTGGTTCAGGAAAAGCGTAAAGCTTCTTATCCACTGTGAGCGTGCTTAACCGCAGCCCGTAGTTTACTTTTAATTTTTTATTCATTAGCAATTCGTCTTCAATGTAAAACGAAAGCTCATTGCTTAATATTTTCCGCGAAGGACTTAATGTTGTATCGAATTTCTTGTACCCCGTTTGATAATACACCAGGTTGATGGTGCTGGGGGTGAATTTGTGATTGATCAGGTTGGTACCGAACTTTATATTATGCCTGGCATCAGGTACATATTCAAAATCTGCCTTGGCTCCGAGATCCCGTATCCCGTTATACAAAAGAAAATCGAGCCCCACCCCTTCTTCCTGGCCGCTTTTATAAGTAACGATATCCGTATAATTTAAATAGATCCTGTTTTTATACCCAGTGATATCCACCATAAAATTAGCAAACAATTTGTCATTGATAATATGGTTCCATCGAAAGGTGCCCAGTGTATTTCCCCATTTCATGCCTGCTTTTAAATTGATCACTTCCGTAAATCCAGGGTCATTGAACGTTTGCTTTGTTGTAACCGAAAGATGGTCCAGTCCGTTATAGAAGCTGAAAAAAATCCGGTCGCGTGGGGAGATGCGATGGCTTAGCTTGAAGTTAAAATCATAAAAATAATAACCCAGCTTGCCTTCCGAGGTATCGGTGCTCAGAGCCTTAAAAAAGGGCTGTATCAAGGCATCCAGGAAAGTGCGGCGCACGGAAACCATGAAGGTGGTATTTCCGGATTTGCTTAGCGGCCCTTCGAGCATCATACGTGCAGAAACAGTACCGATGGAAAACGAACCGGAAAATCTTTTAGCATTTCCTTCTTTCATGGTTATATCCAGTACGCTCGACAGGCGCTCGCCAAAACGTGAGGGGAAGCCCCCTTTATAAAAGCTCACATAATTAATGGCATCGGTATTAAAAACAGAAAAGAAATTAAAAGTATGCGATACATTATACAAGGGTGCACCATCAAGAAGGATCAGGTTCTGGTCGTTGCTTCCTCCCCGCACATATAAGCCGGTACCTGCTTCGTTGCCCTTCTGAACACCTGGCTGCAGCTGTATAACCTTTATCACATCAGGCTCTCCCAGGATTGCCGGTATGCGTTTTATCCGGGCGGCACTGATCTCAATTTTACTCACCTGCGGATTATCAAGGGTTTCATTATTGCGTTCAGCCACCACCTCCACCTCTCCAATCTGGTTATTTATTTCCATAGAAATATTCAGGTTAAGCGAAGGGATCAATTTTATTTTATAGGCCTGGGACTTATAACCTATATAGGAGAAATACAAATCAACACTGTCTTTTTTACTTTGAAAGCCCAAAGAATAATAACCGTAATTATTGGTTACGCCCCCCACTTTCTTATCAAATGAATAGATGTTTACACCGATGAGTGCTTCACCGGTTTTCGCATCTGTAACATAACCGTTGATCGTATAATCGGCTATGCAAGAGAGGCACGAGAGGCTAAGGAACATTAGAAAAAGAGGCCGCTTAAAATTCATTCGGAAATTCTATAAAAATATATTTACGAATATAAATTATTATTTTGAATCGTCGGGGGGATTGGGCAGTATTTAGTATATAGTATTTAGTATTTAGTATATAGTATATAGTATTATAGTATATAGTATATATGTAATACTCCCCATTTGTTGGACCAATTGTTTAGCAAGTTAAGTTAAA
>JBBRJE010000026.1:0-14855 GCA_038219845.1 Bacteroidia bacterium | reverse complement strand
AGTGCCAACAGCACCTCCCGTAATATCGGAGTAATTGTTACCGATGCAAATCCACCGAATAATAGTCCCGCAGTAGATTTCCTCAGTCGTTATTGGACCTTTAGCGATAATGCTGCTGGAACTTATGCTTATACCTCTACGTATGGCTATCCATCTTCAGATATTAATGGAACTCAAGGAAATATTCTACCGGCAACATATATTGGTTCCATGTGGAGTCAATTATCCGGAACTGCAGCTTCCAATATCTTAACAGATTCTTCATTAACCCAATCCACTGGTTTATTAAATGGCAGGACATTTACAGGAAGGAAAGACAATACGATTAACTATACCTGGAAAGGAGCAACTGCAACAAGCGTTGACTGGAATTTAGGATCGAATTGGGATCTGGGAACGGTGCCAAATAGTATTTATCATAATGTTATAATCAATAATAATTATTCTTCTGGATTTAGACCTGAATTATCTTCTGGCAATATTGTGATTCATGATTTAACCATTAATAATAGTACTGCAGAACTTTACGTTCAGGGTAACGCAACACTTACAATCAGTGGATCTAACCTTGCAGCCGGATATTTGTCTACATATGTTTCTGGTGCCATAACATTTAATAATACATTACTTATTCCCTCAGGATTTACTGTAAATGAAAATAATGTATCTACAATTACCAGCACGGGAACCTTGACGAATAATGGTACTTTTTATCTGAATGATGTAAGCAATTTGTTATTAGGGTCATCATTTCTTAGTACAGCTACTTTATCATTTTCATCTACAAGTAATGTAAATTATTACGGAGGAGATGGGAATGTTCCTTCAACTACTTATGGAAATTTAACTATAAATGGTACAGGTGCTAAAACACTCGATGGTGCCATTGTAATTAGTAATAATCTTTCCATTGGTTCAGGAGTTATATTAGATGTATCATCCGGAAATTATGCCTTAGATATTGCAGGCAGCTTGACAAACAATGGCACTTTTACGCCAAGGAATGGAACTGTTAAATTCAATGGTACAACTGCGCAAGCGATAAATGGCGCCACTACCTTTAAAAATTTTGAAATAAACAATGCTGCCAGTGCAACTTTTAATTCACCAATAACTATCGATGGGCTTTTAACCTTAACCAGCGGTAAAATTAAAACCACAGCTACAAACCTGCTTACCCTCACTACTTCAGGTAGTGTGAGTGCAGGAAGCAATACCAGTTTTATTAATGGCCCATTAGCAAGAAATACTAGCAGCATCGCTACTTTTAATTTCCCTATGGGTTCGTCGCGTGCGGGCGATACTCTTAGAAGGGCTGACATTACCACAACCTCAACTGGCGCAACTACATTCACTGTAGAATTCCAGGACCAGAGTGATAATCTCTATGATACAACTTCAGTTACATCACCATTGGTGGGAGTGAGTAAATCTATGCGTTGGATGATTTCAAGAAGCACCGGAGGTTCTCCTTCTGATGCGTCAGTGACTTTATATTGGATAAATACAAGTGGTGTAGTAGATCTTCCTACACTGCGTGTTGCTCATTGGACTTCATCCTCGTGGGTGGCAGAGGGTGGCACTGCTACAGGGAACAGCAGCGCCGGCTCTGTTACTTCTAATGTATTAAGTAGTTTCAGTCCGTTTAGCTTAGGCACTACCAGCACCCTTAACCCCCTCCCCGTCAAGCTTATTTCTTTCTCGGCTAAAGCTGAAGGGAATAGCAGCGCATTGAATTGGGCCACAGCCACAGAAAAAAATAATGATCATTTTGATATTGAACGAAGCACCGACGGTATAAGCTTTGTGAAACTGGGCGAAGTAAAAGGGAATGGAACTACGAATAATATTTCATACTATATGTTTACCGATAATGAATTGAATATTTCATCAGCCAATACATTGTATTATTACCGCCTCAAGCAGGTAGATAATAACAATGCCTTCGATTATAGCAATATAGCTCTTGTAAGATTCGGCAAACAAAATGCAGTGACAATATTGAATATCTTACCGAATCCTTTTATCGGTGACCTGAGCGTGAACTATAATTTACCACAAGCTGGAAATGTCATGATTTCCATTATTGATGCTGACGGCAGGATTTTAACTACCAATGAAACCATGGGTGTTAAAGGATTGAACAATATCAAATTCAATACTTCTGCCTATGCCAAGGGGCTCTACTTTGTTCGCGTAAATTATAATGGTATCAGTACCAATTATAAACTGCTTGTAAAAGAGTAATTGCATATTAATGCAGTAGATGAGTCCACAATACAATGTATTAATTCGTATTTCAAAATAGTTTGAACGCTATTCTGAAATACGAATCAATATCGTTTAGTTAACATTATGATGCGGGTGTATAAATCTTTTACTGTTTTCCTCTGTGCCCTTCCCGCCCGAAGTGGCGGGATGTATTTAATCTCTGTGTTCTATGTGTTAAAAGGCATTTCTTTCCGCGAAGCAGAAACCTGAACCGATTTTACATTAATACATTGAAATATGAATTTGAATTATGAAATGCAAAAACACTCACGAAAATTTATCTTTTTTGACTCAAAATTGATACTGTCATATCCTTCCTTATCCGTATCAAATTTTTTATGTATTGGGATAAACCGGACACGGTTTAGGGTGATATATTTTTTATACACCTTAACATAGAATTGATTTTTTACCGAATAAGCGTTCCACATTAAATTTTAGAAGTATCCCTTAAGCCCATATTTCATGGGCTTTTCTGCGTTTATAAACATACACTTTCACAACAAAATTATTATTTATTTATTATTTTTTTTATTTGGAAATGCTATTTTTATGTATTTACCTTTATGAACTTTTTAGGAGAAAAATGTTGAAACCTTTTTGAACCTAAGCTGTGAGAACTAAACTATTTTACTATGAATTCAAGAATATTCCTAACCGTCTATTTATTGTTATTCTCTGCGCCGATTATTTATTCGCAAACAAATAAGCTGGCCTTTATCCAAAATAAAGGCCAGTGGCCCGCAGAGATAAAATACAAGACAGATTTTCCCGGAGGGCAGGCTTTGGCTACCACCACAGGAATGATGGTAGGAATATTTGATGCTGCTTCGGTGCAGGCAAGGGTAGCATGGGGAATGAAGATTGAGGACCGCGAGTATCCGCAATATGTGATCGAGCATCCCGATCCTCCTCCTTTAAAAGGCCATGGATGGAGATTTCATTTTCTTAACTCCAGCCCCTTATATGTTATTGAAAATAAAGGACAAAGCAATGATTTTTATAATTTCTGGGTAGGTGATCCCAGCACCCATGCAAGCAAAGTGAGAAGCTTTGAAGAAATCACCTATAAAAATGTATATAATAATATTGATGTAAAATATTATACTTCAGCTGAAGGTTATCTTGAAAATGATATTATACTCAACCCTTCAGCCGACCCTTCTGGTCTGGCCTTTGAGATTGAAGGTATTGATATCATGAACTTAAATAACCTTGGAGGTCTGGTGCTTAGCACCAGCGTTGGCGACGTAACCATACCTGCACCGATAAGTTACCTCATGGATAGTAGGGGCAATAAAACCCCCATACTCGTAAAATTTATTGTAGATAATAAGGTGATCCGCTTTTCCATTCCAAACTATGATCACAGTCAAACATTAGTTATTGATCCGGTAATTGTGCGCTGGGCTACCTGGGCTAATAATACAACCAATACCGATGCACATAACCATGGCACAGGCCTTGATTCACTGGGTAATATTTATATCACCGGCAGGCTTTTCAGCAGCGGACTGATCACAGTAAATGCATTTCAAACCACCGGCGCGGGATCCACTGATATCTTCATTGGTAAATACACAGAACCATCGTCACCCGGGGGCAGCGGGAGCCGCGTATGGCAAACCTACCTTGGAGGCACGGGCCAGGATAATAGCATTGGGTTGCAGATGGGTGCCGACGGTTATATTTACCTCGCCGCAAATACCACCTCGGATATAGCCAAAACTTATGGCACTGGATTTACTGCCGGGGCTTGGACCCAACGTACCGGTGGCGGTACAAAAACGCAAGCACTGGTTGTGAAGCTGGACCTGGCCGGCAATGGGGCCATGACCAGGGAACTAGGCTCTACATCTGCAACTACATATAATATGCAGGCCGCGGATATTCGTTTGCTAAAGACAGGAACGTATACTTATGACCTGGTTTATTCCGGATATATCACGCAGCCTGCCAGCGCTGCGGGCAGTGGCGACTTCCCTACTCCGGAAACCCCGGGTGGCACCACCTATACCCAACCTTCGACGGCCAAGCTCAATGCCATAATCCTTCGCATCACCAGCAATTTTGTGACTTTGAGCTGGATAAAAAATCTCGGATCAGATGTTTCCACGGCGATCGATGAGGTGGTTGCTATCACAACAGTTGATGCTTCAGGAAACATATACGCAGCCGGTTATACCAAGGCATCGGCGAATATTTCTTATAGTAATCCTTCAGC
Source organism: Bacteroidia bacterium (assembly GCA_038219845.1). Classification (GTDB taxonomy): domain Bacteria; phylum Bacteroidota; class Bacteroidia; order UKL13-3; family UKL13-3; genus CAINMV01. The sequence goes on along the minus strand of JBBRJE010000026.1, from coordinate 10,360 downwards.
TCAAACTACCCGCACAGGCACACAAGACGGATGGATTATGAAATTAAACAGTAGCGGAGTGGTGCAATGGTCCCGCTATTTCAACAGCGCTTCTTCCAGCACCACCTCAATATTAAGTATGGAACTTAACCAGGCCGATACTAATTTGATCATTGCAGGAACCACTTCAGGACTGGCTGCAGCCAATATTACATCCGGTGTGGTACAACCTACTTATGGCGGCGGAACAACGGATCTGTTTATTGCCAAAATTTCAAAGACGGGAGTCTGCACCAACTGGGGGACATATTATGGAGGATCGGGTACCGAAACAAATATGATGGGATTGAACACAGATGAAAATGATGAAATTTATTTTTTGGGCTATAGCTCAAGCACCAATTATCCTACCTCCTCCAACCCGATTCAGAATACAAATTTCGGTAGCAATGACGCGGTATTCACCAAATTAAATTCTACCGGCACATCTACTTCCTATAGCACCTATTATGGCGGCGTTAACGATGATAATGATCCTATCGGGCAACGTGGGATTCTGTTTAAGAATTGCCGCGTCTATCTTTCTATTACCGCCTGTTCTAAAGACATGCCACTTACAGATGGTGCGGTAACAACATCGAAAACCTCATCTACCGCCATCCCTGAACCACTTATTGTATCAATGGCCAATCCACCCGATTTAAATGGTAACCATATTAGCAGCTTTCAAACCATCGCCTGTCATTCATCGCCCATAACATTAACGGCCGGAGTGGCTACCTACAATATACCCAATATCATCCGCAATGGCACGGTTCAAACGTTTACTACATCCGGATCATATCCGAATGGCGTTCCTTCTCCGTCAGGATACCAATGGCAGCAAAGTATTAATTATTCTTATACCTGGACAAATATTTCAGGAGCAACCTCTCAAAATTATACGCCCGGCGCTCTGGTGCAAACAACCCTGTTTCGCCGCATTATTAGTGGTGATTATTGCACTGTGCCTGATAGCGTTGTGGCTATTGCAGTTTCGGGCACCCCCATTGTATCGCCTACTGCCACCTGTGCGGGATCTACTTTATCATTCTTTTCAAATACTACCGGCGGTTCGGGTTCCAATACCTTTGTTTGGTCAGGACCTTTATCATTTTCCTCCACACTCGAAAATCCCGAGATCACCCCTGCAACAAGCGCCAATAACGGTTATTATACCGTGACTGTAACAGATGTCGGAGGATGCAAAAACACGAAAGTTATTTATATAGATTTCACCTCCTGTACTTATTCTGTAGTGCTTAGCGTATCCCTCTTAAGCTTTGAAGCCGTAAAAGATGGTGCAGTTTCCAACCTAAGCTGGCAAACGGCCAATGAGCACAATAGCGATTCATTCGATGTAGAACGGAGCCCTGATGGCCGCGCATGGAATAAAATCGGCAGTCTAAAGGCTGCAGGCAACAGTCTTAAAATAACGAGCTATAACTTCACCGACGCCAATCCTGTTTTGGGTTTAAATTATTACCGATTAAAGATTCTTGATATTGACGGTAAATATAAATACTCTGCAATCAAGAGGGTCTCATTTGATAATTTGAGAGCAGTGACGATTGAGAAGATCACTCCCAATCCATTTGCAAACGATATTACAGTATCATATCATATTCCTAATAACGGGAATATTATAATCAGCATCATCGATGCCCGGGGGCGAATGCTGGACAATAGGGAAACAAATGCTACCAAGGGGCTTAACACCATAAAATTTAATACCGAGCAATACGCTGCCGGCTTATATTTTCTTAAATTGAATTATAATGATATCAGCACAAGTTCGAAAATGCTTGTTAAAGAATAAGAAGAAAATTAAAAATGTAAACAGTCTGCCGTGTGAAAAAATCCTATGAGACGTTTTTTGTACACTAATTAAAAATTACATTAATATAAAAATAAATAAAAAATAGGAGTTGGACATAAAAACCTGAAACGCAGTATATATAAGGCTTTCATGAGTATTATTTAAGACAGAGAGGGGGGGGATATATTTTTTATTTATTTAATTTTTTATTTGGAAATGACATTTTAAATGATTTACCTTTATAAACTTTTTAGGGAAAAAAGTAGCCTTTTTGAACCTAAACTGTGAAAATTAAACTATCAAGCTATGAATTCAAAAAATTACTTAACAGTATTTTTATTACTATCAGTATCTGCAATTTTTTCTCAAATCGAGAAGCTGGCATTCATCCAAAATAAAGGGCAATGGGATGCCGGAGTTATTTACAAAACAGACTTTCCGGGAGGACAGGCACAAGCAACACCAACAGGAATGCTCGTGGGAATCTTTGATCCTAATTCACTTCAGGCGCGGGCCGAATGGGGAATGAAAATTGAAGAGAGGGAAGGGGGCGCCCAATATAAGCTTGATCATCCGGAGGTGCCGGGCCTTAAAGGGCATGGCTGGCGTTTTCATTTCCTGTATGGAAATGCGACACCCGTTATTGAAAGCAGTGGCATCAATCCTGATTTTTATAATTTCTGGGTAGGTGATCCCGCGCATCATGCAAGCAAAGTGCGCAGCTTCGAACAAATAACATATAAAAATGTTTACCCGGATATAGATGTTAAATATTATACTTCCGAGGATGGCTACCTCGAAAATGATATCATCATAAAGCCGATGGCAGATTTTAGCCATCTCCTGTTTGAGATTGAAGGCATCGATGATCTTACACAAAATATTGACGGCGACCTGGTATTAAGCACTTCATTGGGCGACGTGGTTATTCCAGCCCCGGTGAGCTATTTAATGGATAATAACGGGAAGAAAACCCCCATACATATAAGCTATACTTTATTAAACAAAACTGTGGGCTTCGTAATTCCTAATTATGATAATTCACAAACTCTGGTAATCGATCCGGTGATTGTTCGTTGGGCTACCTGGGCCACCAATTCCTCTTCTTCCGATACGCATAATCATGCAACTGGACTTGACGCTGCCGGCAATATTTTTGTGACCGGACGTATCACTACAACGGGATTAATCACCGTCGGTGCGTTCCAAACAACCTCCGGAGGCAGCACGGATATTTTTGTGGGAAAGTATACTGAGCCAACTTCTCCAGGAGGAAGCGGGAGCCGCGTTTGGCAAACCTTTTTGGGAGGCACCCAGGTAGAAAATAATATCGCCCTGCAAATGGGAACCGACGGTTATATATATATTGCAGGAAATACAAGCTCAGATAATCCAAAAACTTATGGGACGGGTTTCACCGCGGGAGGATGGACACAGCGTACCGCCAGCAGCGGAGCCTTCACACAAGTATTCATTATAAAATTAGACGCGGCAGGTAATGGCGCGCTCACCCGTGAAATAGGAAGTGTTACTGCTGATTTTAATTATCAACCTTCCGACATACGAATTCTGAAAACCGGGACATCAACCTACGATCTTGTTCTCTCTGGATATTTTACACCTCCCACAAATCAGGCAGCTGCTGATGGAGATTACCCTGCGCCATTAAGCCCTGCAGGCACTGCAGCCAATAAGAGCAATGCAACGTTAAACGGTTTAGTAATGCGGATTACAAGCGATTTTGCAACCATTGCCTGGATCAAAAATTTCGGATCTGATGTATCCGGTGCAAAAACCGATGCGATAACAATTTCGGCAGTAGATATTGCAGGGAATGTTTTTGTTGCCGGATATACCAATGCATCGACAAATATTTCCTATAATAATCCTTCTTCTCAAACAACCATAGGTGGTTCTCAGGATGGATGGATTATGAAGCTCAATAGCAGCGGTGTGGTACAATGGTCGCGCTATTTCAAGAGCGGAAGTGGAAAAACTTCTTCGATATTAAGCATGGAAGTTACACAGGCCGATACGAACCTGATTATCGCAGGTATTACTTCCGGGCTTAATGCTTCCAATATCACGGCAGGCGTTGTTCAATCCACTTATGGGGGTGGCTCCTTTGATCTTTTTGTATCCATGATATCAAAAAGCGGTATCGCAACTAATTGGGGCACCTATTATGGCGGATCGGGCACGGAAACCAATATGATGGGACTGAATATGGATGATAATGATGATATATATTTTCTGGGATACAGCTCTAGCACTAATTATCCCACAGCCTCTAATCCATTACAAAATACACGGTTCGGATCCAATGACGCGGTATTCACAAAATTAAATTCCACGGGCACCACCACCATGTACAGCACTTATTTTGGTGGAACAGCAGATGATAATGATCCCATCGGTCAAAGAGGAATCCTCTTTAAAAACTGCCGGATTTATTTATCCGTTACCGCCGCATCCAATGATATGCCTTTAACCAATGGCGCTATAACTACAACGAAAACCTCCTCTACATCCATACCCGAACCGCTTATCGTTTCTATGGCCAATCCACCCGATTTAAACGGAAACAGCATCACTACAAATCAAACTGTGGGTTGCCATGGAACCCCAACGACCTTCAGCGCAGGAGTTGCCACTTATAATATTCCGAGCATAATACGTAATGGTACTGTTGCCACCAATGGAACGGCCAATGCCTACCCTAGCGGAGTGCCAGCACCAGCAGGATACCAATGGCAGATGAGCACCGACTATACCAATTCATGGACCAATATTTCAGGCGCTACGGGTCAGAATTATAGCCCCGGCAGCATTGTTGAGACGACCCAGTTTCGCCGTATAATCAGTGGTGATTATTGTACCGTTCCTGATTCCGTTGTTACTGTAGTTGTATCCGGTGGGCCCAATGTATTCCCTTCGGCCACCTGTGCCTCAACTACGATCTCACTGTTTGCAAATCCAACCGGTGGAAGCGGATCCAATACCTATGTTTGGTCGGGGCCATTATCTTTTTCATCAACACTTCAAAATCCGCAGGTTACCAGCGCCTCCAGCGCCAATAACGGGAACTACAAGGTAATTGTTACCGATGCCGGTGGGTGTAAAAATACCAAAGTAATGTATGTAGATTTTTCTTCCTGCACCTATTCCATTATACTTTCTGTTAAGCTTATAAATTTTGATGCAGTGAAAACCGGTTCGCATGTTAATGTAGACTGGCAAACAGCGAATGAGCAGAATTCAGAGAATTTCGATATTGAACGCAGCAATAATGGCACAACCTGGATAAAGATCGGAACGGTGAATGCTGCAGGGAAGAGCACTAAAATTCTGGAATATAATTTTCTGGATGAATATCCCGCGGAAGGCGCCAACTTTTATCGTTTGAGAAGCAATGAGACCACCGGTAAATATGGGTATTCCCAGGTTAAAAAAGTGTTGTTCGACGCACAAACAGGGATCAGCATCGTGAATGTTATGCCCAACCCATTTGAAAATACCCTTACAGTTAATTATAGCTCTCCGGGTAATAATACCATCACCTTGAAAATTATGGATGCCATTGGCCGTACTATCGCAACAAAAGAAACCAATGCGCTCAAAGGAATTAACACAATCCAGTTTAACACGGTGGAGTATGCTACGGGTTTATATTTTATAACCATCATCTATAATGATATCACCAGCAGCTATAAAATGTTAGTTAAAGAATAAGCAGATTAAACAAAAATTATTAAACAAATTCATTCATCATGTGTTTCTATATCAAACAAACCCACGACAACCGGTCGCTAGAAAAGAGATTTAATGCCAGTGTTATCGACGATGATCGTACCAGCATCACAAGTAATTATAATGCCTTTAATTACCCCCGTACACCCATCATCTGCAATTCCAACGATGCCGTTATTGAATATTTCCAATGGGGTTTGGTGCCTTATTGGGCCTCCGATGAAAGCATAAAAAAATTTACGCTGAATGTAAAAATTGAAACTCTAACCGAGAGGCAGGTATTCAAAGAAGTAATTAATAAAAGATGCCTGGTTATCGCTGATGGTTTTTATGAATGGCAATGGCTTGATGAAAGAGGCAAACGGAAACAGAAATTTCTGATAACCCTACCGGATAATGAATTATTCGTTTTTGGAGGTTTATGGAGCCAATGGAAGGATAAAAAAACGGGTAAGTTGCTTAACACCTACACTATCGTGACTACGGAAGCCAATGAATTGTTGAGCGAAATTCATAATTCTAAAAAAAGAATGCCCATTATTTTAACCAAGGAGAATGAGCAGGACTGGCTGGATAATAAGCCTCTTGAAAATTTCAGAAAGACGGATGTGGAATTGAAAGCGGTAGAATTATAATGGCGAAGACTTTAATACTTACAGTACTCTATTCCCAGCGAAGGGACATAAAGCCCCTGTTTTAATTTATAGTAAGGTTACTACAGTTCATATATATTTTTATTCTACTTTTTTGCGAATGTTATACCGAAGCACTGAAGTCTTTACCACTTTAGCAATTCACTCCCCCTTCATCTTTTCCTGCTCAAAAATATAGACAATTACAGATTGTTTTAATTTTTTTTCCGTATTGCAATTTTTTTCCTTTTCTTTCTCCCTTCAAATACAAGACCTGATTTTCGCAAAAATCCGGTATTACTTATAGCACTGTAGCACTAGAGTACTGTTTTGCGCTAGCACCCATTTCCGTCCACTATTTCCTCCACTCTATTATTTTTTTGGTTATTTAAAATATTTTTATATTTTTGTTGGCTCAACTAAACTAGACAAAACTAACAATATACAAAAGCTATAAGTTTTTATCCACAGGTTATCGTGTATTGTTGATTTCATTATTCTAACAAAAAATATATGAATCAAAATTACTCAAACAACACCTTCTTATCGTCAGGCAGGGCCCGGGTTAAAGGTAAGTTCATTTACAAAAATGAGCAGAAACTTTATTTAAAGGGAGTTACTTATGGAACGTTTAATCCTATGGAAGATGGTTCGCAGTTTCCGGATCAGGCTACTGTGGAAAAAGATTTGCGGATGATGGCAGGCCATGGATTCAATTGCATTAGAACCTATACCGTGCCTCCAAAATTTCTCCTGGATATGGCGGAATCATTAAATCTCAATGTAATGGTAGGCTTGCCTTGGGAACAGCACCTCACATTTCTTGATAATAAAAAGATACCCAAAGAAATTATAAAAAGGGTGTCCGAAGCGGTGCAGGCTTGTGAACAACATCCCGCCATTCTTTGTTATACTATAGGAAATGAAATCCCTTCCGGCATTGTTCGCTGGCATGGAAAAAACAAGATAGAAAATTTTTTAAAAGAACTTTATGCCGCGGTTAAAACGGTGGATCCATATGCTTTGGTTACCTATGTAAATTATCCGACAACGGAATACCTTGACCTGAGCTTTCTTGATTTCGATTGCTTTAATGTTTATTTGGAGACACCCGAAAAATTAGGGGCTTATATTTCAAGGCTTCATAATTTAAGCGGCGACCGTCCTTTGGTGCTTGCGGAAATTGGATTGGACAGCCGCCGTAATGGAGCCATGAAACAAGCTGAAGTATTAAGCTGGCAGGTAAAAACGATTTTCGCCAAAGGATGTGCAGGGATATTTATTTTCTCCTGGACCGATGAATGGTGGCGCGGCGGTTTTGAGATCGAAGACTGGGATTTTGGAATTGTAGACCGGCAGCGTAACCCGAAACCGGCTCTCCCTGCGGTTTGCATAGCAATGGATAGCATTCCTTATTCAGCAAAATCATACCCGATGATCTCAGTTATTGTCTGCACGTATAACGGTTCTTCTACAATCAGGGATACGCTCAACGGTGTATTAAAGCTTGATTACCCGGATTATGAAACCATAGTTGTCAATGACGGATCTACAGATAATACTGCAGAGATCGTAATGGAATATCCCGTTCGGCTGGTAAGCCGTCCCAACAGAGGCTTAAGTGCAGCACGCAATACCGGTATGTATACTGCCAAAGGAGAGATACTCGCTTATATTGACGATGATGCTTATCCCGATCCGCAATGGCTGAAATATCTTGCGTATGCCTATGCCAACTCCGATCACGCCTGCATTGGCGGTCCAAATATTGCTCCGGAAGGAGATGGTTTTATAGCTACCTGTGTGGCAAATGCACCGGGTGGTCCCGTGCATGTGCTGTTAAATGACGAGATCGCCGAGCACGTACCGGGCTGTAATATGACTTTTCGTAAAGATGCATTGATGCATATTAAAGGATTTGATCAGGTTTTCCGCAATGCCGGTGATGATGTGGATGTATGCTGGCGAATCCAGGAATCCGGACGTACTATTGGATTCCATACATCGGCTGTAGTATGGCATCACCGGCGCAATTCTTTTAAAGCCTATTGGAAGCAACAGCAGGGGTATGGAAAAGCAGAAGCATTGCTGGAAGCCAAATGGCCTGAAAAATATAATAGCTTTGGTCACCTGGCATGGGCAGGAAGGATTTACGGTAATGGATTAACCATTCCTATAAAAACAAAAAAAGATAAGATATTCCAAGGCACCTGGGGCACGGCATTATTTCAGTCAGTATACCAGCCTGCCGATGGATTTCTGAGTTCAATTCCTTTGATGCCTGAATGGTACCTGGGAATGGGCTTACTGGTGCTTGTCGGCAGCATTGGGCTTATCTTACCTGCTCTTCTATGGTGCTGGGTTGCTTTCGTGGCGTCCCTGGCAATTGTAGTGGCACAGGCTGCGAGAAGCGCCTCAAAAAATTCATCACTTAATACAGAACAGAAAAAAGATATTCGTTACAGGTTAATGATCATTCTGCTCCATGTCATTCAACCTGTGGCCAGACTTTACGGAAGGTTCAAACAGGGATTAACTCCATGGCGTAAACGTGGCAAGGATTTAAATTCTAAATTCTCATTAGTGAGCGGCCCTAAATTATTTTTGCATTGGACGGAAGAGTGGAAAGCGGTAGAAGATTGGCTTAAAGCCATCGAAGCAAATCTAAGATCAATGAAAGCCCGCGTGAAACGAGGAGGCGATTTTGAAAGATGGGATCTGCAGGTGAGCAACGGGATTTTCTCCCGATGCCGCGCCTTGCTTGCTATTGAAGAACATGGTGCACAGAAGCAATATCTTAAATTCAAATCGTGGCCAGAACTTACAAAAAGCGCCTGGGTTACAGCAAGCGTTTTGTTTCTGGCTACAACCATCGCAGTGCTATGTAGCGAATGGGCTATAACTATCTTTATCGCTGTTATCACTACCTTCTTTATTTATCGCTTTATGCTGGAATCAGCGGGCGCTATGAATAGCATCGATAATGCCATCGCCCAACTATCTGAGAACACCAGCGAACAACCGGAACCTAAAGTATGGAAACAAGAAAGGTCGGTGGTGGAAGAAAAGAAACCGGTTAATGAAAATGTGCTTTCAGTTGACTCTAAAGAAATGGTTTTAGAATTAGAATCCGGTGCCCGGAACTAAAAAGCTAAAGCGCAAAAACACCTGATGCAAAGATTAAAGATCATCTTAGGAGGCTTCATTGGCTTGTATCCCACTGGTGGCGTTACATGGGATTATATCCAATATATCATCGGTTTGAAACAATTGGGTCATGATGTTTATTATATTGAAGACACGATGCAGTTTTCCAGATTTCAGTCCGGGACGAAGGCGTGGAATGACGCTTCTGACAGTATTGAATATTTGATGAATACAATGGCAAAATTCGGATTACAAGATAAATGGGCATATCGGGATATCGCTTCAGGTAATTGCTATGGCATGTCGATCCAAAATGTAAAGAAGATATGCAGCATAGCAGATGTTTTTATTAATATTTCCGCATCTACTTTCTTAAGGGAGGAGTATTATAAAATACCCAAACGGATATTGATTGATTCAGATCCGATGTTTACGCAGATTGAATATATAGAGCAATCGCAACAGGACGATATTGATAATCCCGGGAAAATGAAGTTTATATTGGATAATCATAATTACCTTTTTACTTTCGGAGAAAATATAGACGCCCCTGATTGCCAGATACCTCATCTCGATTTTAAATGGAAAACAACCAGGCAACCCATTTGCCTTGATCAATGGAGTTCAATGAAAGTATCTGAAAATAATTTATTTACTTCAGTAATGAACTGGTCGGTACGGCCGGATATAAGTTACGATAATAAAACATGGGGTCAAAAAAATATCGAGTTTAAAAAGTTCGAATCAATTCCAAAGCTATTTAAGAATGGGAAATTTGAAATGATGATGACAGGACAGAAACCTGAAGACGCAAAAAAAATGGTAGCCTTTGGCTGGAAGATTCACGATTCACTTTTAAATATCACAGATGCAGAAAAATACCGGACTTTTATTGAAAATTCATCCGCCGAATTCTCAATAGCCAAAGAAACATATGTGAAAGGAAATACTGGATGGTTCAGTTGTAGGTCGGCTTGTTATCTTGCAGCAGGGA
>JBBRJE010000025.1:0-15492 GCA_038219845.1 Bacteroidia bacterium | reverse complement strand
CCGTTCAAGATATTTTTCATATGATTACCTTCCACAATAAAGAGATCGCATTCATCAAATAATTTCTCATAACGAATTTTCCAAAGCGGGTTGGCTTGCATGGTACGCGTTAAATCATAACCATAAAAGCGCGTGATATGCTTTTGTTTTCTGAGCTTTAGGTCGTTGAAGCCCTGGTTGCCATAATGCGAGAACAGTATAATATCGTCATATTTCGATAAAACTTTTTGCCGGAATTCATCAGGCCATCCTAATTTATTACGGATGCGTTGGCGGAGATCGAAAGGGGAGCGCGGGTTGCAGTAAGTTTTGACAAGTGGCGGAAATGCGACATCCTCTTTATCACAGATTACAATCTGGCTGAGCGCATGAATATGATTAACCTGGTTAAATATCCATTTTTCTGTTAGCGGCAGCCAGGTATGTGTGCTATGGGCGAGAACCAAATTTGTTTTTTATTTTAAGAAAATATTTTTCACGTGGTTATTGCGGAAAGTTTAGTACTGTTCCTTTTCGTTCGGAAAATCAAGGTTCTTTACGTCTTCTATATAGCTTCCCACGGCTTTCAGGATATCATCATACAGATTTAGATACCTCCTGATAAAACGCGGGTTAAAATCTTTACTTATGCCAAGCAGATCATGAGTTACCAGCACCTGGCCGTCTACCTGTCCCCCTGCTCCTATGCCGATCACCGGGATCCTGATCTCTGTTGCTACCTGTGCAGCTAATTTCGCCGGAATCTTTTCAAGTACGATAGCGAAGCATCCTGCCTCCTGCAGCGCATGCGCGTCACGAATTAATTTTTTCGCCTCTTCCTCTTCTTTTGCCCTCACTTCAAACGTGCCGAACTTATAGATCGATTGCGGTGTGAGCCCCAGATGCCCCATGACCGGGATGCCAGCCGAAACAATACGCTTAATCGACTCCACCACCTCTTCTCCGCCTTCCAGCTTGATGGCATGTGCTCCCGCCTCTTTCATGATGCGGATGGCGGATTGTAAAGCCTCCTTGCTATTGCCCTGGTATGATCCAAAAGGCATGTCCACCACCACCAGGGCGCGATAGATGCCGCGTATCACAGAAGAAGCATGATAGATCATCTGGTCGAGGGTGATCGGCAATGTGGTCATATGCCCTGCCATTACATTACTGGCGCTGTCTCCCACGAGCAATACATCCACTTTTGCCGCATCCAGGATCTTTGCCATGCTATAATCATAGGCGGTGAGCATACTTATTTTCTCACCGCGTTCTTTCATTTCCTGGAGCACATGGGTGGTGATGCGCTTGATATCTTTATAATGTACCGTCATAATTATTTTTTCTTAGGCGTTTGTTTTTGCTGCTCCTGCTGTTGTTTCTTTAAATCCGTAAGCTGGGTCTGCATATTTTTTAATCGTAAGGTGAGCTTCTTATTCTGGATCTCCAATTCTTTATTGCGTTTGTCCAGTTCGTCATTGGCAGTTTTTTCCAGCCGTAATTTCTCCGCCAGCTTTAAGCTGATCTCGCTGCCATCACTTTTATTCAATGCCTGCCGCACATCCTCGTACGTATACATGAGAATACGCAGTGAATCATCACGTTTGATCAATGCTTTATTCTCTGCTTCCAGTTTTTTGTTGTCCTCCCGATAATCCTTTTTTCCATCGTTATCAAGGATGGATTGCAGGCTATCGCCCCGGTCCTGTTCCTGGTACATTTTATTTCGAAACTGGTTGACCTGCATTTGCAGCTCGTCGATTTTTCGTTGCATGGCTACAAGCTCGGCATTGGAAGGGGCCTTAACTGTGGGCCTAGTGGTATTATTGGGATTGGGCTTATTAGGATTCGGCTTTTGCGTTACCGCCTTTTTTGTGGTATCCGGTTTAGCTCCGGTATTACCCTGTTTCTCTCCATGTTTGGGCTTCACCACAGCTACAGCCGTATCTTTCTCAATCACTTTCTCTTCAACCGGCGGAGGAACAATTATCGTATCCACCACAGCCACTGGCTCCTGCTTTTTTTCCTGGGTGTAAACCTCAAAATTATCCACCCTGATTTTTGTGTCGGTTCCAATAACCAATCCCATTCTTCCGGGTAAAAATCCTTCCTGCTTTAAGGAAAGCAATTTTACACCATTAAGAAACAGTGTATAATTATTGCTGTCGGATTGAATGGTAAATGAATTATAATCCTTTTTTATCGCTTTGAATTTCACCCATCCTTCCTCCTCCTGGCTGCCTGTTATAAATGACGATTTCCCATCCGTAATCATGCGCATCCTTACTTTAGCATCCTGGTGTACCTCGGCTATTAAAGCGGCGGTTTTGCTCGCCTTGAAGATTATACCGGCATACTGATCCTTGTTCTTGTTTTTATCAAATTTAAAATTTAAGCGGATCTCGAAATTATCGTATGTATTCTCCCAACGGCAAAAAACTACGTCAGCATTTTTCGTATTCCTACGATATAATTCATAATAGCCGTTCTCTACGAAATAAAGGTTATCTGCGTTATTGATCACACTCCAGTTGGCAAAGCTCCCGTCGTCAAAATTATCATTAAACACCCTGGAAGGAAATTTTGACTGCTGGGCCTGGAGAGGAACAAATGCAATAGCAGAAATACAAAATGAAATGATTTTCTTAAACATGATCGCAAAAATATGAATTATAGTTTAATAGGCATAAGTTGTCGTTTTTCTTAACTGTCCGGATAGCTAATGACAAACACTGAATAAATAAAGAGTGAATGCCATCAAGGGTGAAAGATTAAATCAACAGAAGCATCTCAATGGCAATGGCAGATTGTTTGTCAGAATTTGAACGAAGGTAATAAACAGCTTCCCTTCTTTGGAAGCAAACCCATAATCAAGCCCGGGAATTGTTTCAGAAATATGACTAGAAATTCCGGCAAAAGTATCCCAAAATAAAATCAGAAAAGGTCTTGGAAATATCAAGGAAGATTTAATGCCTTGCGCGAATGCACTTCGCTGATGAAGGGCAAATATTCGAAAGGGGGGTAAAGGGCGGCAAATAGCATAAGAAGACCGTAATATCTATTCCTTCACTGCCTCATGCAATTTCAATTTACTCAATAAATCCTTGCGCACCAGAATAAGGAGCACCTGGCCTTTTTTCAATGGGGTAAAATCGAGATTATTCCAGGTCATTAATTTAGGTACTGTGGTATTGTATTTTTTCGCGATCGAATTAATATCTTCCTTTTTATCCACCACATGATTTATCTCCACGTACACCGTGGTATCATGATCAGCCATCTGGCTAACAGTTTCCACCGAATCAATTTTTTGTATCACCGAATCTTTCTGCTCATCGTAACCGTAGAAATCGCTAACCAGGTGTTCGGCACCATCCTGTGGGAAATATACCACGTAAGCCAGGCCCTCCGCGTTTTTTAATTCATTCTTACGCAGCCAGGGGTTCAGCGTCTTGAAAGTTTTATAAGTTATATTATGGGCTTTTGCAAATGCAACCAGGCTGGGTATCGGGCCATTAAGCTGCTCGGTATATACCGGCACCGGTGGGTAACGTAAGAACTGCGGAATATAGTAACCATAAACTTTAGGATGCTCATATATTTCCTTCACTGCCAGCAAGCGCATGATATATCGCGAGGTCTCTGTATTCAGGTATAAATCATAAAAGCTAGTGACCTCCTGCTTATTCAATGCGCCCTGTATGCCATTAATGCCAATGTTATAAGATGCTGCCGCCAAGGTCCAGCTGTCGAATTGCTTCTGTGCCGCTTTAAAATAGCTACAGGCAGCCTCGGTACTTTTCACGATATCATAACGTTCATCCACTTCCTCGTTGATCTCTAATCCAAAACGCTTGCCTGTTTCCTCCAGGAATTGCCAGAAGCCAACGGCATTGCTTGGTGAGGTCACATTGCTTAAGCCACTTTCTATCATACAAACATATTTGAAATCATCGGGCACACCATTGCGTTTGAGGATCGGTTCGATGATTGGGAAATAGCGGCTTCCGCGCTTAATATTAAGTATGGTTTGCGATTGAAAATAAGTATTGATTGTTAGTTCCCGATCGAAGCGTTCGAAGATTTCAAAGTCGGTGATCGGCACTTTCTCACCACAGAAATTTAAATGGGTAGGTACGGTCACCGCGTAAACACGGTAGCGTTCAGCAAATTCCTGCTGGTACTTATCCTTATCTGTTACCCGGCCTTTGAGAAACAGCACGGAAAGCAGGAAACCGGATAGAATAAAAAATAAAACGAAATAGCGTTTGAACATTTACGAGACAAATTTACGCCTTTTTATATATTTGAAGAATGAAACGAGCAATCTCAATTGGCGGAATCTTTTTCAAGAGCAAGAACCCTGCCGCTTTGAGGAAATGGTATGCCGATCACCTTGATTTTGAAGTAGAAGACTGGGGCTGTAAATTCGAATGGCAGCAGCCCGGGCCGGAAACAGGGGAGGCTGATACGGTATGGAGCCCTTTCAGAGACGATACAAGGTATTTTGACCCCTCCCCTAAACCTTATATGATTAATTTGGTTGTTCACGACCTCTATGCTTTGCGCGAACAATTAAAGCTGGAAGGGGTAATGGTGATGGAAGAAACTGAAGAAAGTGAATTTGGTAAATTTGGCTGGATCATGGATCCGGAGGAAAATAAGATTGAATTGTGGGAGCCGTCAGGAAAATGAAAATTGAATTCGAATTCGAACCAGGATATGAATACGTTTGGAATTCAGAATTCCGTTAGAATTCAGAATTCCGCTAGAATTCGTCGTCGATATCATCATCGTCATCATCTTCAATGATGATATCCGCATTACGTATCTCTTCTTTTTTTGGTCCGGAAGGTTCTACGTAATCATCTTCTTTGTCGACCCGGTTAAAATCATCTTCCTCTTTGAAAACATAATTCTCATCATCATCTTCCTCATTTTTAGAATAATGTTTTTTGGTGGAGAGATCTTTTTTTAAGTTCTCTGGTTCTAATGATGCAGTGCTTATAGTTTGTCCTTTCATGGTGATATAAAATTTCTTTTTCAAATTTATAAATTATTTTTCTTCTTTTAATAATTGTTTAAAAGTTTTTTTAAGACAATGCGGAGGATCATGTATTTAGTATAAGGTATTAAGTATTTAGACTAATACAGCATTTCAATTAAAGGAAATGTAAAACTAATTCATGTTCCAATACTAAATACTTTAGACAAAATACCTTTGGTATTAAGTATTTAGTATTTGGACTAATACAGCATTTCAATTCAAGGAAATGTAAAACTAATTCATTTCCCAATACTAAATACTTTATACAAAATACCTTTATTTTAAACGGTTTTAATTATCCATACATGTTCCAATACTAAATACATTATACTTTATACTAAATACCCTCCCTTTGCCATTCAAACAAAAAACAATATATTTGAAATTAGAAACCATCATCATATGTTCAATTCATCTAAAAAACCTTTAGCTATTGATCCGAATGCCATATCGATCAATATTATCTCCAAAGGCACTGAAATATCAGGCGATATTAATTCGCAGGGAGATATGCGTATCGAAGGCCTTGTGAACGGCTCGCTGCATTGCAAGGCACGTATCGTGATTGGTGATAGCGGCGAAGTGAAAGGAAATATCACTGCCAACGACGCCGTGATCTCAGGAACAGTGATTGGGAATGTGATGGTGAATGAATTTCTTTTCTTGAAAGGAACGGCGAAAATTTTTGGCGACCTGGTGGTAGGTAAGATTGTAGTTGAGAATGGCGCAGAATTTAATGGCTCCTGCAAAATGAATTCGGAGCTCGAACAAAAGGTAAGCAAACAAAATGGAGCCAAAGCCGCCTCACAATAATAAGAACCGATTAAACGACTACGGTAAATATTCGGGTCTGGCAATCAGGATGCTGGCCACTATCTTGGTCTGCGTATTCCTTGGCCGGGCCTTCGATAACTGGACACATTGGAAATTTCCTATTGGTATCTTATCAGGTGTATTCATTGGCTTATTCGGCGCACTGTACCCGGTATTCAGAGACACAGGCAACAAAAATTAACAGCAGGTTGCAAACGATTTCTTTTCTTTGCACCGTTATAGCATTAAATATTTTATTATGAAGCACCATGGCAGCATGCCGGCTCTCCTATTCCTGACATTTTTTTTCACGATCACAATCCATGCACAGATCAAAGGCATCAGTCCGGTGCATCTCGATTCTTTAAAAAACCTGGAATTGCAGATGCAGGGCCAGGCCGAACTGATTGTCGAAGGGCATGATTTAGCTACACGTAAAACATCCTGCTACAGCCTCATACATAACCTTGCCATCGCCCTTAACCTACCAGGCTCTTATAATTATCCATTTGATTCGCTCACCCAGTTATCCATTGTGAAATCACCCGATGACCGTTTTCGCATATTTACCTGGAACCTGCGCAACGACAATGACTCCTATCGTTTTTATGGTGTGATACAACGCAATGAGAAAACGGGTGTTAAGCTGATACCGTTATTCGATGCCGGGCCATTGATAAAAAAACCAGAGGACACCATGGTAGATAATAATTATTGGTGGGGGGCGCTGTACTATAAAGTAATCCCGGTGAAGGTGGGCAATGAAATAAATTATACGCTGTTCGGATGGAATGGCGCGAATAAGAAAAGCAATAAAAAGGTGATCGACGTTTTAAGATTCCAGGAAGGCACGGCGATTTTCGGGGCACCTATTTTTAAAGTAGCAGCCAATGATATTATGCATCGGGTGGTTTTTGAATACAGTAACGATGTGCAGAATATGGTGCTCACTTATGATAAGGAAAAAAAATATATCATCTTCGATCACCTGGTACCGATAAGCCCGAAAGCGGTGGGCAATTACTCACTGTATTTCCCTGATGGAAGCTACGATTATTTTAATTTCGAGAATGGCTTTTGGACGATGAAAGAACAGCTCTTTGATAACGGTACAATAAAAACCAGCAATGATAATATCGAGGAGCGAACAAAGAAATTAAAACAGCAAAGGCCGCCGAAGGAAAAGTTGAAAGAGGATAAGCGAATGAAGGAATAGCGAAGCGAAGGATGAAGGAATGAAAGAATGAAAGAATGAAAGAATGAAAGAATAGCGAAGCGAAAGAATGAATACAAAATACAGGAAACACTAACTAGAGGAGCAACTCGCCAGGATTAATCTAGTCAGAGACATGCGTTCTTTGTGTTTTATGTATTCTATATTAAACAGAATCCAAAATCCCCGCCAGCTCCCTATCCTTATCAGTAACAATATTACCGGCATCATGGGTGTGTAGCTTTACCTTTACGGTATTGTAAACATTGGTCCATTCAGGATGGTGGTTTAGTTTATCAATTTCCAAGGCTGCTTTTTGCATCCACTGCATTGCCTCAGGGAAAGTTTTAAATGTAAAAGTTTTATTTAATGAATTATTTTCTTCTGTCCAGCTGTTCATGGTATTTTTGGGGTTAGGAATTGGGGTATCAAATGGGATTATTTGGTATGCTTTCTAAATAAAATTTATATTTTCTCTTTATTGACTAATTTCAGGCCGACGATATACGAAGAATGAAAACTAATATAACCTCCCCTTATTAAATGTGTTAAACATGTTCAAAAGGATTCAGTGTTCTTTCTTCACCATGAAAAGCAAAAGGATGGCTTAAAATGATAATCAACACGGCGATCATAAAAAAAACAAAAGCCTTGCGAAATTTCTCCGTATCTGTGGCTGATTTTTTAGAAATGATATTCCCGATTTGCGCCACGGCAATGGCAATGATCATCCCGGCGATATGCTCTACACCCCAGAAACGCAGTACCGGGTTTCTCATCGCAGCTTTCATGTCTTCCATCGCCTGGCTCACATAGGGGCTGAAGCCAAAATATAGTATGGCTCCTATCACCAATTGCAAATGGAGGGTACCGATAAAGATGCTATTCAGCCTTTTGTCTTTCTTTTCGAATACCTTGGCATTACGCCAGCCTGTATAATTATTATAGAGCGCATAAATTGCCAGGATCAGAACAATCCAACGAAATAAATTATGAAGAAGCAGAAGGTAGGAATACATTGGAACCGGATTAAATGATATTTGAAATTAAAAAATTACTTTTTAAGGAACGGCATTTTAACCACTTTGGCCCTGAGCTTCTTATCACGGATAACAATAAAAATATCCGTTCCTTCTTTGGCGAATGATGTTTTTACATAACCCATTCCGATGGCTTTACCAAGGGTAGGCGATTGTGTGCCGCTGGTAACTTCACCAATCCTGGTACCGGCCTCATCCTGTATTTCATAATGCTGTCGGGGGATGCCGCGATCGGTCATCTCGAAGCCACATAATTTTTTTTCTGGACCATTATCCTTAATTTTTTTATGGTGGTCGCTCATCACAAATTCTTTGGTGAATTTAGTGATCCATCCAAGGCCCGCCTCAATTGGTGAGGTGGTATCATCGATATCGTGACCGTAAAGACAGAAGCCCATCTCTGTTCGTAAAGTATCGCGGGCCCCCAGGCCGCAGGGTTTAATATCAAACTCTTTACCCGCTTCCATGATCGCATTCCAGACAGATTCTGCGTCCTTATTGTATATATAAATTTCATATCCTCCAGCGCCGGTATAACCTGTACACGAAATGATGGCATTCTCCACACCTGCCATGGTGCCTGTTTTATAAGTATAATATTCCATGTCCAGGTCTTCCGTAGTAAGCTTCTCTAAAACTTTTTTAGCATTTGGGCCCTGCACCGCCAGCAGGCTATAGTCAGCGCTTATATTATGCATCTCACAGCCGAAATTTTTATTGTGGTCTGAGATCCAATTCCAGTCTTTTTCAATATTGCCCGCATTCACCACAAGATAATATTCGTTCGCATTTTGGCGGTATACCAATAGATCATCCACAATGCCCCCTTCGTTATTCGGAAGGCAGGAATATTGCACTTTCCCATCGAATAACTTGCTTACATCATTCGATGTTATGTATTGCAGCAGATCGAGAACACGCTCACCTTTGAGATGGAATTCACCCATATGGCTCACATCAAATATACCGACGCTATTGCGAACAGCATTATGTTCTTCAATTAAATTGGTATAAAGCACAGGCATATTAAAGCCTGCAAATGGAACCATTTTGGCTCCCAGCTTTGTATGTAACTCGCTTAAGGCTGTATTCTTTAAGGTTTGGGTATCAGACATGAGATTACGTTATTTTATTAATTAATTTTACTTCTTCCTACACTTTCATAATGGAATCCTAAACTCTCCATGATATGGTTTTCAAAAAGATTCCTACCGTCAAAAATAGTTTTTTCTTTTAAAAGAGAAGTAATTTTATTGAAATCAGGCGTTCTGAATTCATTCCATTCTGTAGCAATGATCAGGGCGTCGGCATTTTTTAATGCATCATACATATTATCTACGTAATTTATTTTATCGCCAATCAGCCCTTTTACATTCTTCATGGCCTCAGGGTCAAAAGCAGTTACCGTTGCGCCTGCCTCCGTTAGCGCATCGATCATATACAATGCGGGTGCTTCACGTATATCGTCGGTATTGGGCTTGAATGCAAGTCCCCAGATTCCAAAATGTTTGCCTTTCAGATCTTCACCAAAATGTTTCCTTATCTTTGGAATCAAGAATGTTTTCTGTTCCTCATTCACATGCATTACAGCTTTCAGAATTTCAAAATCATAATTCACATCTTCAGAAGATTTAACCAGGGCCTGAACATCTTTAGGAAAGCAGCTGCCACCATAGCCTATACCCGGGAAAAGGAACCGTCTACCAATGCGGTCATCGGTGCCGATGCCTTTGCGTACCATATCTA
Organism: Bacteroidia bacterium; assembly: GCA_038219845.1. Lineage (GTDB taxonomy): Bacteria > Bacteroidota > Bacteroidia > UKL13-3 > UKL13-3 > CAINMV01. The sequence goes on along the minus strand of JBBRJE010000025.1, from coordinate 5,651 downwards.
CATCGGCGCCAAGCAGTTCACAGATGCGAGCAATCTCATTCATAAAAGAAATTTTCACTGCAAGAAAGCTGTTCGCCGCATATTTGGTGAGCTCCGCTGATTTTTCATCCATAAATATTACCGGGTTGCCCTGTCGTACAAAAGGAGCATAAAGCTCGTTCAATACTTTTTTGGCGCGTTCACTTGTAGTACCAATAACCACACGGTCGGGCTTCATGAAATCGTCGACCGCCACCCCTTCACGTAAAAATTCCGGGTTGCTCACCACATCAAATTCACATTTGATATTTTGTGCTATGGCAGCATGAACCTTATCTGCGGTGCCCACCGGGACAGTGCTTTTATCAACAATAACTTTATAGTCGGTTAAAACTTTACCAAGGTCGGAGGCCACGCCCAGTACATATTTCAGGTCAGCGCTTCCGTCTTCGCCTGGTGGGGTAGGCAAAGCGAGAAATATAATTTGCGCGTTTTTAATTCCTTCCTGCAACGAAGTGGTGAAAGTGAGACGGCCTTCTTTCAGGTTACGTTTAAAGAGCACTTCCAGTCCCGGTTCGTAGATGGTGATCTCGCCATCGCTTAATTTCTTTACCTTCTGCTGGTCGATATCCACGCAGCATACATTATTTCCTGTTTCGGCAAAACAAGTGCCTGAAACTAATCCTACGTAGCCCGTGCCAATTACAGCGATATTCATATTGATGATTTAGTTTAAGAAATCTAAAATGGTTTTGGTTATATAAAATAATTGCTCCTCCTCCAGCTCTGTATGCATCGGTATCGATAGTACCGAGCCGCAAAGAGCTTCGGTAACCGGAAAAATTCCTTCCTGAAGATATGCTTTCTGAAGGTTCAGCGGAACGGGATAATAGATCATGGAAGGAATGTCCCGGGATGCAAGATGCGCTTTCAATTCAGCTCTTCCCGTATTGATGAGCTGTAAAGTATATTGGTGAAATACATGTGTGCTGTAGGGCATACGCACCGGTGTCTTCAGGTTTTTATGGCCAGCAAAAGCCTTGTCATAATAATCCGCAGCTATCCTCCGAGCATCTCGGTAGGTGTCGAGATGGCTTAGCTTCACATTCAAGATGGATGCCTGTAAGGTATCCAGACGGGAATTCACACCCACTTCATCGTGATAATACAATTGCGACTGACCGTGGTTGGCTATCATCCTTATTCTTTGTGCCAGTGAATCATCATTGGTAAATAAAGCACCGCCATCGCCAAAGCATCCTAAATTCTTACTTGGAAAAAAAGAGGTTGTGCCAATATCACCCATAGTGCCGGCGCTTAACGTATTGCCATTCGACATGCTATATCGCGCACCGATAGCCTGGGCGGTATCTTCAATAATAAATAAATGATTTTCGCGGGCCAGGGTAAGCAAAGGTTCCATATCGGCACATTGTCCGAAGAGATGAACCGGAACAATTGCCTTTGTTTTTGGTGTAATCGCTTTTTTAACCGCTTCAATATTAATATTAAAGGTATCGGGATCTACGTCAACGAGCACCGGCTTTAATTTTAATAATGCGATGGCTTCGGCAGTGGCGATATAAGTGAAGCAGGCGGTGATTACTTCATCGCCCGGTTGAAGACCAAGCGCCATCATGGCTATTTGAAGGGCATCGGTGCCATTGGCACAGGCGATCACATGTTTTACATCTAAGTAGCGGGCTAAATCATTCTCGAATTTTTTCACCTCCGGTCCTTTTATAAATGCAGCCGACTCCAATACGCCTGCAATGGCAGCATCGATTTCGGTTTTTATCTTCCCGTACTGGCTTACGAGATCTACCATGCGGATAGGATTCATTAGAGAATAGAAAAGGAGATTTTAAAGGGGCGCGAAAATACATAAATTCATAGAGAAGTGCAATTGAGTTCCTATATGCAAATTAAATAACAGAATTGGGATATGCTGCGACGCCTTAATTCATTGCTGAATTCCAATCTGATAATTTAAAAGCTGAAAATTGGCGCCATAACAGCTTTAAATATTTTTAATGAATTTGGACTTTATAAATTTAACTTTGCAAGAATGATAAAATATCTACCGCTTATTTTACTTTTAGCCTCCTGCAGCAGCGGTCCCGGATATGAATTTAAGGATTATCCTATGGCTATCCCTGTTTCCTATAGCATCATGAATGCTGTAAGCGAAGATACGATTTGTGGTGTGGCAGTGAGTCTGGTGCAGGAATTTTATGATAGCTCCAATACCGCCGGCACTATCCTTGTGCTTCCCGGCTGGAATTATGAAAGACACCGCTGGCTCGATGAAACCAGCCTGAAAGAAGAAGCAAAACGCCGTCATTATCGCCTCATCCTTCCGGAGATGAAACGCAGCATTTATGCAACGCATTATTACCCGGAGACGAGCATTGAAGCCCGTAAAGAAAAAACAGGGCAATGGCTTACCGATACTTTTATTCCTGCAGTACAAAAAAAATATAATGTCCTCGTGCCCTCCGGACGAAATTTTGTGATGGGCCTTTCTACCGGTGGGCGGGGCGCTGTTTATTGCTTATGGAAGCTACCGGAGGTTTTTAAAGCCGGAGCCTCCTTAAGCGGCGATTTTGACCAGAGCCGCACACCCAATGATTATTTGATGACTTCTGTGTATGGGAGCTATGATAAAAATAAAACACGATGGACACATGACGATAATTTATTATTCGTTGCCGATACCATAAAGCAGCCAATATACCTCGCTCATGGCGATGCTGATAAGGTGGTTCCCTTTAACCAGTCTACTTCCTTTTATACCCGTTTAAAAAAAACGAATGGTAAAGTGAAAATCCATTTCGTGAATGGCGCAGGTCATGATTTTAAATTCTGGTCTGGAGAAGTGATGGGGATAATGGATTTTTTTGATGGTTTAAAATAGTGTTAGTGAACAGTGGTCAGTGGTCCGTTAATACCTTAATAGAAATATCCTTGCTATAGATTTTTAGAGTGAATAAATATTTTGGTGTATGTTTACCTGATTGAATCACTAACGACTAACAACTAATTACTAACAGCTAACTTCTAACAACTAATCACTACTCTTTGACATTCAATAATAAAATAGTTTTAATTACCGGTGCCTCTTCAGGTATTGGGGAGGCGCTGGCCTATGCTTTTGCAAAGGAAAATGCAACGCTGCTACTTTGTGCGCGGAATGAAAATGAACTGCAGCGGGTTCAAAGGAATATAAGTGGTCTATCTGAAATTTTTGTTTGCGATATTACAGACCACGGGGCAGTAGACCTGATGATGGTGGAGATTGTTTTGAAATTTAAGACCGTGGATGTTTTGGTGAATAATGCGGGCATCAGCCAGCGAAGCCTTGCCCATGAAACAGATTTCAGCGTGGATGAGCGCATTATGCAGCTGAATTATTTGGCCACAGTATACCTTACTAAAAAAGTTTTGCCATTGATGATAGAGCGAAAACAAGGAAATATTATTGTGGTCTCCAGCATTTCGGGAAAGTTTGGATTCTGGCAACGCAGTGCCTATAGCGCCTCCAAGCATGCCTTGCAAGGTTTTTTTGAAACACTGCAAATTGAACTTAAAGAATATAGAATTCATACTTTACTCGTTTGTCCGGGTGGGGTGAAAACTAATATCAGCAGGAATGCATTGGAAAAAGATGGCAAGCCCCATAATAAAATGGATGGGGGACAGCTCCATGGCATCAAGCCAGAAGCCTTGGCCATAATGGTTTTGAATGCATGCAAAGCGGGAAAGAAACAAATCCTTATCGGGAAAGAAGTTTATTTATATTATATCAAAAAATGGTTTCCCTGGCTTTTTTTCATGATCGTGGATCGGATACGGACAAGAAGATGATTCCATCTTCAATTCTACATTCCCGGCTAAACGATAACTTAACACAAAATACGACCATAAAAAATTTATCGCTTCATTTTTTCTTCAATATTGAAAAGGTAAATTACTCAAGCTGAATTCAAACAAACATTTATAGCAGATTTTTAGAATCGTGCCATAAAATAATAGCGGGTATGGCTTTTTATCTTGGGGATAAAGGATCTGATCTATGCTCTCTACGTATGGCCTCTAATTCATTATATAAATTTCGCAATTCATATTTTTTATAATTATTTGTTTTTTTCTCCTCCACATAAATCTTTCCGGTTACACCTACTAATTTATTCAAACTTGAGACTTTTTGCCTTAAGCTCACCTTCTCCTCCGGTCCGGTTGGGAGGTTAAAGCATAAGCGCTTTTATTTAAAAGCACGGTATCGAAAAATATATGGGGCTTATTAAAGCAGAAGGCTTGAATAAAAACACTGCCAAAATTAGTTCTAACAAATTCTATTGAAGCCGGCTCATTGTCAAAGATGGAATCGTTAAGGATAAGATCGTAGGATCCATCGGTTCTGGAGAAGGTGAATCCAATAATCCTGTTCTCCTTTCTTACCTGCACTTTTACAAAAGGAATAGGCTCAAGGCAGCCGCTATCGGCTACCATTCCTGAAATGGTAATTGATTTTAAATATTTTCTCTGCTGGCCATCGCTGTTTTTATCCCGGCCTGTCAGCGCTTTTACCTGGGCTTTTATCTGACTGAATGCTAAAAGCTGTATGCCAATAAACAAGGCTGCTTTTTGATAATTGCTCCTGAGTGAAGCATACCATGGCTTTGCAGGGATCATAAACCTTTTATTTAAATTATCACTATTGATGCGCATGCAGGCGTCGCCCTTTTGGGATTTGTAAACTTCATAAATTTTTTCCGGCGATGAATGGGTCATGTCGAAAACCTGCTTTGAACATGTGCTGCAATATTTGCCTTGGTTGGTAGGGCTCATGCTATTCCAATCGGCGCTGCAGGGCTGACTGATTTTGAGGATTATTTCTTTTGGATCAGGCATGCGTTTTATATGATGGATGGTAGCAGCTTTTAGTAATTACTATTTAATAATGTATCCTTCCCCGCTGATATCGATCCTGGAAGGACGGGGGTTGGGATCCTGATTGAGCTCAGGCAGGTTGAAAAATGATTCCCGGAGGGCGTGATTATAACATCTACTATAACATACAATGGTACCCATAGAAATACAGGGTCTTTTCGCAACAATTTCCACCCCTTTGAGAGGTATTCTGGCAATGGGAAGATAAATTGTAGAGATTGTGATCCGTTCTTTGTTGAGGAGTAGGCTATCGATTTCAAATGTCTGATAATTCATCATATTAAAAACGATTTTAACAGGGGCATTATCCTTGATGCTGTCTTTCAGAATTAAATTATATTCTCCCTTTTCATTCGTAGTACAAGATCCTAAAAGTGTATCCTCTTTAAATACCGAAATGCGGGCCCCGTCAATAGGGAAATGATTCCCCTTATCAGCTACCGTGCCATTGATGACTACAGATTTAAGATATTTTTTAATGACCCTGGCGTTATTACCGCCGGCATTTACGGTTGTTTTTATTTGTGCTTTTACCTGGTTAAAAATCAGGATTTGTAAGCCGGCGAAAAGGGCGGCTCTTTTATAAAACTCATGAAAGAATGACAAGAAGGTTTTTTTGGGAATGATCATCGCCCGGTTTAATTTGTCCGCATTCATGCGCAGGCAGGCCTGGCCTTTCATCTCTTTTAAGAGCCCTAATATTTCGGCTGGTTCAAGAA
>JBBRJE010000024.1:0-15621 GCA_038219845.1 Bacteroidia bacterium | reverse complement strand
GCTTCTATGGTCATCCCCTCGGTCTTACCCCTTTCCAGAATTATTAGGCGGGCTTCATCATGCATCTGGTCCATCAGATCATCCGCATCTACTACGGTGCCTTCACGGCTCTTCATCTTACCTTCAGGCAAATCCACCATGCCATAGCTGATATGAAAAATACCTTTGGCATAAGGCTTATCCATTCGTTTTAAAATACCCTGGAGCACCTTGAAATGATAATCTTGCTCATTGCCCACTACATACAATGAAATATCATATTTAAAATCATCATATTTCAATTGTGCCGTGCCAATATCCTGGGTTATATAAACAGAGGTGCCATCCGAACGTAATAATAATTTATGATCAAGCCCCTCACCGGTGAGGTCTACCCATACGCTGCCATCTTCTTTCCGGTAAAAAACGCCGGCATCCAATCCTTCCTGCACCGTTTTCTTGCCAAGTAAATAAGTTTCCGACTCGTAATATAATTTATCGAAATCCACCCCAAGCCTATGATAGGAAATGTCGAATCCGTCGTACACCCAGCCATTCATCGTCTTCCATAGTTTTATCGTCTCTGCATAGCCAGCCTCCCATTGTCTGAGCATCTCTTGCGCCTGCTGCAGGCTGGGCGCGGCCTTTTCTGCCTGCTCCTTCGTTTGTCCCGATGCCACCATAGCCGCCACCTCCGCTTTATAGGTTTTATCGAAGGCTACATAATACTTACCCACCAGATGATCGCCTTTCAAACCTGATGTAGCCGGGGTTTCATTTAAACCCGATTGTTGCCAGGCGAGCATACTTTTACAGATATGGATTCCACGGTCGTTAATTAAATTGGCTTTAATAACCTGGTGGCCATTGGCTTTTAAAATTTCACTGATTGAATAACCCAATAGATCGTTTCGTACATGGCCAAGGTGCAATGGCTTATTCGTATTTGGAGAGGAATATTCAACGACCACCTTTTTTATTTGTGCGGAATCCTTTGTGGTATTTATAAAATAATCTGGCTTAGAGGAAGCCATTGTAAAAAATTGAATTATTAATTTTTCATCCAGCACTAAATTTAAAAAACCTTTCACCACATTAAATCCAGCGATATTATTATTTGCCTTTAAAAATTCACCCAGCATCCGGGCAGTGTCTTCCGGTGATTTACGCGACTGCTTAAGAAATGGAAAAACAACAAAAGTATAATCGCCTTCATAGTCGTTCAAGGTACGTTCAATTTTAATCGATGCAGCTTCGCAACCGATAGAAAACACCTCCTGCAAAGCGGTATGCATTGCGTTTTGTAAAAAAGTAATTAAATTCATTCCTCCTTAATTAAAAAGAGACGCTATTGCGCCCCTTTAGTTATATTTATTTAGCGATAACAGATGCGAAAATTATTTCTTCATATAAAACTGTAGATTGCTCTGGCCCATATTCCGGTGGTATCCTGTAAAAAAAGGTATCGGCTTAATGCTTGCTGAATCTTTAATATAATCGCTTTTCAGCACCGGCTGCCTGATCCATGGAAAATCTTTGGTAGGCGGATAATATTTGCCAAACAGGCTGATGGTCCATTTGCTGCGGTCGATCTTATCGTAAGGCACGCCGCTTTCATCGGTTAATATTGTTTTGCTCACATCAAGCAATAGGTATAACGATTTTGAAAAGGCTTCTCCATACAATAAATAAGAAGCTGCTTTTAAATATGAATTGGCATTCTTTACATAGGTTCTAACATAATTGTCATAATTCTTAATGAAGGTATGACCATAATCCTTACTGTCAACATCGGCCAGATTGCCTTCAAAATAAGTGAGTGTAGCTATTTTATTATTCGTGTGGCGGAAGGTGATCCTGCAGCCAGGCATATTTGTTTTATCATTGGGTAAGCCGTCAACCACATTGGCTTTGCCGCTTTCGTCAAGGCTGATCAATTCCACCTTGTCGATAGAGCAGCCCATCCTGATCATGTATAAATAATCAATAGGTATCACCCCTTTTAATTTTGTGAGATTCAGGTCATGGCCCATATAGCTCGTCACATAATATCCCCAGTCTTTGATAGTGCGGAATCCTTTATAGAACCCGGCGAAATTGGTTCTCAGCTCTGTGGCCGTCAAGCTTAATGGATTGGGTATATTATATACTTTTTCCAGGCCTGCCATTACATAGGAAGAGCTGTTGGGATAAACCTGGTAGATATTCAGGAAATCGGGTCCGCTGAAAGGATAATAAACATTCTCTTCACTTTTGGTATTGTCGCCCAATGATTCGGTATAAAATTTATTCATCACGCTGAAACGGGTCTTGTCTAATTTCTCCCAGGCGCTGTCCATCTTGTTTTTGTACGCTATCCATTCCGGCTTTTTTTCCCAGGCCGAATATTCGTTTTCGCTCAGCTGTTTAACCCCTGCGATGAAGCGTGCCGCTTTATTAAAACTATTATCTGCGAATGGGGTGGAAGCAATTTTTTGCTTCTGTGCTTCAACGCTGTCGGCCTGGCTGGTATCTTTCTTTGCTGCCTGGTTATTGCAGGAAAGCACGGCAACGGCTAATAAAAGGGCGGTAAATATTTTGTTCTTTGATTTGAAATTCATGATGCTTGATTAAGTATGCGAATTTAAAACTTAAACTCCAATAAATCAGGTAAAAATTTCCTGTTTCGTGTGAGTTCAAAGAGGTAAACCGATTGCCCGAGGTTTTTAAAGAAGGGCATGATATATTTGTTATAAGTATCGTCGGTGCCGTCGATAACACCATTGGTTTCTTGTATAAAATAGGTAGCAGAAATCATAAATTCTGTATTATTGCTGAAGTCCACAATATAGGCACAGTCGGTGGTATAGCCATAGCTGGCACCTACAATATTAAAAACACGGATATTCTTATTCTCAATAACCACACTATCCTGCCCATAAATAAAATATTTTTTATAGCTATCGATATAATGACTCCGGTCGGGGTAATTGGGATAATCGCTTTCATACGGCATCATCTGGAGGTATTTCCATAAAAACGATCTGTTCTCCTTGCTCATCTTAAAGCCTTTGCCGGCGGGCGTTTCATCCGGAAACATAATTTTCTTAAGCATATCGTGCATATCTGAAAGACATAAATAATTTGAATTGGAAAAGTCTTTCTTAACACTATAGGTTGGCTTTTTCAAGTCGATATGTTTCAAGGTATTGGTCACAGGCATTGTAAGTGTATTGGCAGGATAATATTTAGGAGGCTGAGAATAAATTAATTTTCCTGTATCATTAAGGAAGCGGATGGGGTTCGTGAAATTATTTGGATTGCCCAGGCAGCCAACATCAAAACGTATCCTGATGCGCGCTGTGGGGTATCCTTTGCTCCATAATTTCTTATTAATATATTCAGGCCCTAAGAATTCATACATCCTGCTATACGCTGTATTATCGCTTACCAGCAGCATGCGCTTAATATAATTTGCAACCGAAGGGAAGCCCGTGGCGGAAGTTTCATCCTTATTCGTGACTGCCTGGCAGGCATAGGCCTTATCTGTAAGCATTACACTATTGATTGTGATCCCGGTCTTTTTTAATTCTTCCATTTTCTCCATAGCCAAAGCGCATACCGGCAGCTTGGCCATGCTGGCGATATAAAAGAATTCTGCAGGATTTACCCGGTAAGTATAATCTGTAAAGAGGGCTTTATTGTTTTTGTCGCGGTTGATCTGGGTATAGACGATCTGAACATGATGGATCTTTGGATTATTTGTAATCAGTCCAAACAGTTCGGGATTGTTGAGCAAGATGGAGTCGAGGCAATTAAGTTCCTTTCTTTTGGGAACTGTTTGCGCTGTGGATGGTTTTGTTTTGGCCTTTGAATGGGGCTTTTGCTGCCCTAAAGCAGCTTTGGAAAGGAAGCTAAGCAGGCATAGCATTAAAAATATGAATCTTGTTTTCCCGTGCATAATTTTTTTTATTTAAAAATAATGAAGAGAGATACCCACCGCCAGACTAATTAAATTCAAAAGCCAGGCGCCGAAAAATTATTTTTTTCAAACAGCATGAGGTTCGATTGATTGAAATTATATCCTATACCAAAATTCAATGGCTTATGGATGATTGTTGAATCTTTATAGGCCTGGTTCAAATCGGCCTGATTATAATTTGCGAATAATGGGATTGGTGGCACATACATTCCAAACAAGCTTGCTTTCCATTTGTTTTTATCGTTGAAAAACCGGTAAGGAATTCCTGAATCATCCTGCAATAAATATTTTGTCTGGTCTAATATATCGGCGCGTATTTTCGAAAAAGATGCATTATGCATCAGGTAGGAGGCTGCTTTTAAATAGGTATTAAAGCTTCCAAGGTTTTTGATATAATCCTGCAATCCTTTATTTTTATCCAGGTGCGCATTGTCGAGGTTAACCGAATAATAGGTGACGGTATGCACCATTTTCAAGGTGTCGATATAAGTTATCTCGACACCGTCATTATGTTTTATCTTCTTTTCATTATTTTCTTTCTGAAGTCCGTTATCATCAATATAAACATATCGGATATCAGCGATTGTATTATTATTCCGGGATAAAAATAAAAGCATCAGATGGATGGTGCCGTTCAATTCATCGGCATTAAAATCCACTGCCATGCTCTTAGTACGGAAAAAAGAAAAATTTGTCAGTGAATTCAGGGATACATTCAGTGCGTTAAAATAATGCTGTAATGAATCTCTCCGGCTGGTATTGAGTAATACGTCGGGCAAATTACCTACGGGTTCGAGGCCAAACATATAATAGGATTTCGCTTTGGGGAATAATAAATTGGCATTTAAAATATCCGCGCCGCTGAAAGGATAAAACAATACCTCGCTTTCCCGCATGGGCGCAGGCAATTCAGTAGCCGCCCAGGTGTTTAGCTTAGCGGTGCGTAAACGGGTCATCAGGTTCCATTTGGCATTTAATTTTAATGAATGCCTGATCCACACAGAATCTTTTTGTGTCTTGGTATAACTATTTTCATTGAGCTGATTGAGCCCTGCGATGAAGCGGGCGAAATTATTGTACTGGGATGTTGAAGCATTTTTTACCAGGCTGGAAATATCCCGGGTGATTACGGTATCAGTTTTCTTAGCGTCATCCGGCGCACTCACAGCGGGCGCCGTATGTGTATTGCTGCACGAGGCAATCACCACTATTAAAATCAGAATGCTGTTTGAAATTTTTGCTTTTGCCATGGAATTATTTTACCAATTGTTCCTTAAAGAATTTTTTATCTAAATAATATATTAATGCCCCGATGGCAATGGTTCCAAGGCCAATTAAGCCCACCACAGGCTTAGCCATAAATACAGAATATAAGATCCATGCCGTAAGGCCAAGAAACAAAACGGGCACTACAGGATAGCCCCAGGTTCGGAAAGGCCGCACCAGGTTGGGCTCTTTATATCGTAATACGATCACTCCCAAAACCGTGAGGAAGGTGATAAGCTGCAATGTAAATCCTACATAGCTCAGGATGGTTTCAAAGCTGCCGGTGACCACCAATGTAATGGCTATGATACTTTGAAACCATAATGCCACATAAGGAATATGAGATATTGACTTCACTGAAAGGAATTTCAGCATATAGGTATCTTCACCCATTACCTGCAGCACCCTTGGGCCGGCAAAGATCATGGAGCTTATGGTAGAAATAAGTAAAAATGCTATGACACCCGACATGATCCTGCCACCTTGCGCACCGAAGATGGCCTTCGCTGCCTCATGGCCTACGTCCTGCTTTCCAGCCAGTTCATCCATAGGAACGGTATATAAAAAAATATAATTCAAAAGTACGTAAAGCAAGGTCACGATCACAGTGCCATAAAGTATGGACTTGGGAATATTTCTCCCCGGATCTTTCATCTCTCCTGCAATATAAGCGGAGGCATTCCATCCGCTATAGGCATAGGATACATAGATCAACGATACAGCAAAGCTGCTGCTGAAAATATAACTTGCATCTCCATCTTTAGGAAGCACTGAGATATGAAATGAGGGGATATATAAAAATCCGGCGATAACAAAGAAAACAATGATGGCTACTTTCAGGAAAGTCATCACCCGCTGAAAGCTGCTACCCACCGCAGTATTGATTGTATGAATGATAGAGATCAGGATAATGATGGCTACAGCTGACTTATCTTCATTCAAAAGCACGGGATTCACATTCGAGAAATATTTACCAAAGAGCATTGAAGCCACTGCGATTGGGGCAGCAAAGCCCGCCACCAATGAAACCCAGCCACTGATAAAGCCCAGCATAGGATGGTAGATATGACTTAAGAAATTATACTCGCCGCCGCTGCGGGGCAGGGCTGCACCCAATTCGGCATAGCTTAGTGCGCCACAGAAAGAAAGCACGCCACCGGTAAGCCATAACATGATAATTGCAAAAACTGATTTGATGGACACTACCTGGAATCCCAGACTGCCAAATACTCCTGTGCCAATCATATTGGCGATAACTATTGCGGTGGCTGTATATACACCGATGGTGGCAATACTTTTCGTTGATGGTATACTCACAAAAAAAATTTATGCTTTTAAGAATTTAGTCGAAGGATTGATTGGTAAGACTGCAGGCTTTTCGCATCTGCTCGTAATCGGAGGCTGTTAGATCATTAAAGAAATAATTGATCGGATCAATTTTATCGCCATTTTTTATTACTTCATAATGAACATGCGGGCCTGTAGATTTCCCCGTGCTGCCTACATATCCTATCAGATCGCCCCGTTTTACTTTCTGGCCTGTGCGGCAGCCTAATTTGCTCATATGTCCGTATAAGGTTTGATATCCAAAGCCATGGTTAAGGACGACACAATTGCCGTATCCGCCGGCATTAAATTCGGATGACTTTACAACGCCATCGGCAGTAGCATAAATGGGGGTACCCATGGGAGCAGTGAAATCGATTCCGGGATGCAATTCGCTGATATGATAGAATGGATCGGTACGCCAGCCAAAACCAGATGCCACCCGTGTAAGATTCTTATTGCTTATAGGCTGGATTGCAGGCGTGCCCGCGATCTGCTGCTCTTTATTTTTCACCAAATTAAATAATTCATCATAGCTCCTGGATTGGATATATGCTTTTTTAGTCAGTACATCGAGCTTGCGTGTGATCTCAGTCATGATCTCGCTATTGCTATAGCCCTGAAGCTTCTTATAACGATCTACTCCTCCAAAGCCGCTTTCACGCTCTGTTTCACTGATGGGATTAGCGCCCAATACTTCCCGGTAAACTTTATCATCACGTTTCTGCAAATCGGCAAGGGTTCCCGACAAATCATCCATACGCTTACTCATTAACCCAAACTGACTTTTATATTCCTGGTTTTCACGTTGTAGCTTACGCTCGGCAGCAGATGGAAAATATTTGGTGGCCAGAACGAATAAGATCGCACCGAAAACCATCGAGGCAGATAAAAATCCAAAGACACGGGTGATGACGGCCCGTAAGCTTATTTTAGCTTTCTCATATCTAAGACTATGCGGATTGAAAAAATATTTGGTTTTAGCCATCAAATTTTGATAAAGGTTCGCGAATATAGTTATTTAGGCCAAAAAGCCAAAATGAAAATTTTGAATTAAATATGGTTCGGGCCTTATACCCACGATGCCTTGTATTCTTACTAAATACTAAGTACTATATACTAAATACTTTGTACTAAATACGAACTCCCCAACTCCTTATTTCCCTTCAAGCAATTTAAAGAACTGATCCAACTGTGGGATAATCACAATACGTGTTCTTCTGTTGAGTGCACGATCGGCTGCATTGTCATTGGATTTCACCGGAACATATTCTCCCCTGCCGGCTGCGATCATACGGGACGGCTCGAGTCCGAAATTTTTTTGCAATACCTTTACCACGGCAGTAGCCCTTAATACGCTAAGATCCCAGTTGTCCTTTATTAATGGAGTACTGATCGGCTTATTGTCGGTATGGCCTTCCACCATAAACTGAATCTCAGGCTGTGCTTTAAGCACATCGGCCACCTTACCTAGCACCTCCTTCGCCCTTGGATTGATTTCATAGCTGCCGCTGTTAAATAAAAGCTTATCCGAAACAGAGATGAACACCGCACTTCCTTCAACTTTTATTTCCACATCGGCATCGTTCACATCTTTCAAGGCACCTTTAAGATTCAATACCAGGGCCATATTCATGGAGTCTTTCCTGGCCAGCTCGGTTTGCAGTCCCTTGATATAAGCCTCCTTAGCATTGATATTTTCCAGTGATTTTTTAATGCTTTCAGCCTGCGCCTGGGTGATCACATTCAAGCTCATGAGCTGATTAATTAAAACCGAGCTGCTGGCCTTGAGGTTAACGAGTTCCTCCTCCAAAGTTGTGATCTTATTGTTTTGCTTGTCTTTGTATGAAAGGCATAAGGCAAGGTCGGCATTGATCTTATCCCGATCGACCTTCAGCTCATCGTACCTTACTAGTTGCTGCTTATATTTCTTCTTCGTAACGCAGCCAATAAAGGCCATGGATAAAATGAGTATCCAGATATAATTTCTATACATTTTTATGATTTTTTTAAATTGCAAAAATAAAGAATCACAGAAGCTAATAAGAATATAATTCAATATAAATTTGTTTCACATAGGCCTAAGGCATATATTTGCACCTCTTTTTTAAACGGAAGAATCGGATCGGTAGTTCAGCTGGTTAGAATGCCGCCCTGTCACGGCGGAGGTCGCGGGTTCGAGTCCCGTCCGGTCCGCAAAACCGAAGCCAAACATAAAACGTTTGGCTTTTTTTTATGTCACATTTTTATATAAGGTATTTCCGAATTTGATGTGCTGATGTAAATCCATTTTGATAGTTCTCACCTCTTTAGTTCATTAATAAAAAGAATATAAGCGATAAAAGAGCCGTAGGCTCGGATCATTTTGTAACCATGGACTTCAGTCCGTGGATAACGATGCGCATATCCTGTTTACCGAGAGCCGTAGGCTCGGTTCATATCAATTCGTATGGATATCTAAATTTCATTTGCAACCTTCGTTTTCTAAAGACAAAATAATTAATAAAAATCCCCTTTTTGCCCCCCAAATTATAAAATAGGATGCTTTCAGAGAAAAAAATTATTTTCGCATTGCTTTTATAAATTTGCCGGGGGCAATACCTCTATAGGTTGTGATAATATTATTATAAAAAATACAACGATATGTTTGATTTTGAAAAACCCATCGACGATATCCAGGAGCAGATAGAGAAGACCAAACAGATTGCAGAGAAGAGTAAGATAGACCTTAGCGCTGCGATCAATGAGCTGGAAGCCAAGCTGGAACAAGCACGTATCGAGGTATTCAGCAAGCTCAATGCCTGGCAAAAAGTACAGATCTCAAGGCATCCCGACCGCCCTTATACCATCGACTATATCAATGGAATCTGCGATGGCTTCATTGAGCTGCATGGCGACCGCACAGTGAAAGATGATAAAGCCATGATCGGTGGCTTTGGAAGCATTGAAGGAAATGCAGTGATGATCATAGGGCAGCAAAAAGGCCGGAATACCAAATCAAGACAGTATCGCAATTTCGGAATGGCCAATCCTGAAGGCTACCGCAAAGCATTGCGGCTGATGAAGCTAGCCGAAAAATTCAATAAGCCGGTGATCACCTTCATCGATACACCGGGTGCCTCACCCGGACTCGAAGCGGAAGAACGCGGTCAGGGCGAAGCTATTGCCCGTAACCTGATGGAAATGTCGGTTTTGAAAGTCCCTGTGATATGCGTCATCATTGGTGAAGGGGCCAGCGGCGGTGCCCTCGGCATTGGTATCGGGGATAAAGTGATCATGCTTGAATATACCTGGTATTCGGTGATCTCGCCCGAAAGCTGTTCCAGTATTTTATGGCGCAGCTGGAATTTCAAGGAAACAGCAGCCGAAGCATTAAAACTTTCTGCTGATGATATGCTGGGCAATGGCCTTATTGATGGGATCATCAAAGAACCTTTAGGTGGAGCACATAATAATCCAACAGAGATGTTTGCTACCCTGAAAGCTGAAATTTTACGCCTGCTCACCGACCTTAGAAAAATGCCGGTGGAGGAGATGGTAAACAAAAGAATTGAAAAATTCGCAGGTATGGGTGTGGTGCAGGAGATATAGAAGGGAAGGGTATTTAGTATATAGTATTTAGTATATAGTATTTAGTAAATACAATGTAATTGATCATTCAAGGCGATTCTAGGGTAAAGTTAAACGTAAATGTTAATGTCAAAAGATAAAACAGCCCAGGATTTATTTAACATTACATAGCTTATCAATTATTTTTTTAGATATTATTCGTCATCTGATAGCCCAAAATTTCTTTCATCTTTTGAGGCCCTGCATTAAACAGCAGGTCAATACAAGATAGGTTACCAATGCCTCCTTTTCGGGCCTGGAAAACCTGGTAGTACTCAAACTCAAGGGTATGATCATTCTCTGTGAATGCTTCCCGCAAGTCAATTTTATTTTCGGGGTTTCTAAAAAATTCTTCGGTAACTGAATAATGAAAAGGCAGCTTTAAAAATCCCAGCATCATTTCAATCGAGGCAAGATTTAAATCAGCCAGGTATTCATGTTTTTTTTCAAAGAGCATAATAAATTCAGCCTCAAAATATTCATAATATGAAGAAGACTGGTAAGCTGATTTAATGGTACGCTGGTGTTGTAACAGCCAGTTGTCATTATAAGAGATACGGGTATCCTTCATCTTCTTTCGTCCAATTAAGCCTGAACTATGATCTACGGGAACGACGAGCTTATGCAACCCGTTGGCTGTATAAATTTCGCAACGGTTGCGATAAGTTTGTCTCCGAAAATGCTCATGCATTTCAAAAGAAATCTCTTCCGCTTTAATGAGCGCCTGTAAATATTTTATCTGGGGCAAATAATGTAAGCTGAACAGGTGCATTATTTTTTTTATATTTTTGATGCAAATTAAAAGATTTTGAACCGTCGCCGCACTATTAAGTATTCATGACTTATTTATTCACCTTTTTTTTAAAGCTCCTCTCCTACCTCCCATTGTGGGCATTATATGGAATAAGCGATTTTCTTTATTTGGTGCTCTATAAAATTTTTGGCTATCGTAAAAAGGTTGTTGATGAGAACCTGAGAAACAGCTTCCCGGAAAAAACAGAAAAAGAAATAAAACAGATCAGAAATCGCTTTTATAAGAACCTCTGTGATATTATTGTGGAAGCCATAAAAATGATTTCTATGGATAAGGAGGAACTGGAACGACGCAATCCCCATCATGAACACCAGGTTCTTGATGAGCTTAATGCGAAAGGCCGAACCTGCTTTTACTTTGCCGGCCATACCGGTAATTGGGAATGGAGTCCCTGCGTGGCGGGGATCGCTTCAAAAGTGCCCTTATGGGGAGTTTACACAACGGTAGAGAATAAAGCCATTGATGAAATGATTAAAACTTACCGTAGCCGCTTTGGCTGCGAGATGATACCGATGGAGCAGATTGCACGGCGGCTGCTTACGAACAGGGAAACGAAAAATGTTTGCTTTATTGCCGATCAAACTCCTGCCAATCCGGAGGCGAATACCTGGGTTAAGTTTTTAAACCAGGAAACACTGGCCTTCAGCGCTTCGGCCAAGCTCGCCAAAAAACTGAATGCCGCAATCATATATTCCAGCTTTATCCGCACCAGCCGCGGACATTATAATTATCATTTCGAAGTTTTAATTGATGATCCCCGCATGCTCGATGAACAACAGATCATGCAATTATTTTTTGACCGTCTTGAAAAAGATATCAGGCAATACCCCGATATGTGGCTATGGAGTCATAAAAGATGGAAACACAGTAAATACAAATGAAAGAATAGCGAAGCGAAGGAATGAAAGAATGAAAGAATGAATACATTCCTGAAACAAGTACTAATAAGGACTGTGCAGAAAAACCCAGGTTATAAAGTCGGTCACAATACCATGCAGCTATTCAGAGTAATAAAATAATGAAAAGTAATTTCAAATTTCACAAATGAAAGAATTATTATAATTCCTTCGCTTCGCTATTCCTTCATTTATAGTGTTATTCTAGTAACGCCTATGGGATATTCCTGCTGGAGCAGCCTGAATATTATTTCAAAGTTATTCGCATTCTCCAAATAATCAAATTGGTGCGCATCGAGTAGAAGGATTCGTTGATTGGTAAGGTTCTTAAACATTCCAAGGTATCCATTCTGAATTTTATTGAGATAGGCAATATCAATGGTGCTTTCATAATCCCGATCGCGTTTTTCAATGTTTTTCAAGAGCTGGTTTTCATCACGGTATATATAAACCAATAGGTCCGGCGGCGGACAATTCAATTGAATAATCCGGAATAATTTATGGTAAAGATTATATTCTTCATCGTCTAAAGTTATACGAGAGAATAGCAGGCATTTTTGGATCACATAATCAGCTACAATATAATTCTCAAATAAATTCCCTTCCTGGAGCTCAGCAGTAAGCTGGTGATAACGGACGGCCAGGAAACTCATCTCAAGCGCAAAGGCATATCGTTTTTTATCGCCATAAAATTTTGGTAAAAAGGGATTATCCTCAAATTGTTCGAGGATGGATTTTGAATTCAGACGCTTTGAAAGCAGCTTTGCCAGTTCCGTTTTTCCGGCGCCGATACAACCTTCAATAGCGATATATTTATAGGGTACCAATCGGCTTGCATGCTAGTTTGTCGGCGCAGTCATTCCAAAGCTCAAGGATGCTTTTCTGGTGCACAGGGTGAATAAATTCAGGCATAATCTCGGCCAGCGGTGTTAGTGTGAACCTCCTTTCTGCAATATGCGAATGGGGTATTGTTAATTGATGCGACCCATTGATCAGGTCATCATAAAAAAGAATGTCAATATCAATGGTACGTGGTTCGTAAGGGGTGGCCGTTCTAACCCTGCCCAACTTTTTTTCAATCATCAGGGTTCTTCGCAATACCTCCTCCGGCGTTTTTGCAGTTACAATTACCACACAAATATTGTAATATGGATCCTGTGCAGCATCACCCCAGGCGGCGGTTTCAAATACCTGCGATTGTACCACCACCTTATCTACCATTGCATTCAATTCCTTGATTGCCATCAGTAAATTATTTTTTTTGTTTCCGAGATTAGTGCCTAAAAGTAAAACTAATTTTGCCATGGTATTTTTCTTATTTTTGTTTTTTATTTAATTATGAGCAACACACAGATCGTTCTTATTATTGCCGGCGTGATTTATTATTTATATACAAACGTGAAAGGTAATGAAGCACAAAAGAATAAAAAAACTCCATCAAATCCAACTCCTTCGCAAAAAAGCACCCTTGATGAGATCCTTGACAAAATGCTGGACCAACAAAAAAGAAAGGTAAGGGAAGTCAAACCTCCGGATCCAAAGGATTACAAAGGTGCCAACAAAAAACTTGTCTTTAAAGATAAGATCCAGCCTGTGGTGCAAAATAAAAAACAGGCAATGCCATTTGAATCCCGGAAATTCACCGAACCAAGGGAAATGCCTTTTTTAAAGCGGAAATTTACGGAGCCCCGGGAAATGCCTTCCCGTAAGCAAATTGAAAGAGTAACCCTGAGGGAGAAAAAAGCAACCGAACCTGTAATTATCAATGTAAAAGATTATGATATTGATCTGGTAAATCACGACCTGCAACATAAGCAGCACCCGCTTCCCAATGATTCAAATATTCAATTCCATTTTAAACCCGAGGAGCAGGAGTCATATATTTTCGATGCCCGCCAGGCCATTATTTCCCAAATTATCCTGGAGCGGAAGTTTTAGGAAATCAAGAAAATATCCGATTAATTTGCTATAAATAAAAAACGGAAGCATCAATGATGATACTTCCGTTTTTATAAATTTTCCCCAATGGGAAATGTCAAGCTATTACTTTTTTTCTGTATGAACTTTTTTAAACTGGTAAAAAACGCCCAATTGGAATACCCGGTTTTTAAACACTCCAGGAGTTCCTGCATAAATATTACTCAAACCCAAATTAAAACGGGCATCTATACCCAAACCGGAGGCTGCGAGATAACCTGCACCGAAGGCCCAGGAAATATCATAGCTCTTAAAGCTTGTCTTTATATCGTTGGTATTATATTTTGTTTTTGATTTGGCACTTAGTCTTAAGCCAAACTGTGGTCCGGTTTCTAATCGAAAACCAGTACCGATCATATATTGTAACAATACGGGCAGGTTAAGATAATTGAAATTTGAATGATATACAGTATCACCGACAGTATATTTGGCTCCCTGACCTGAGAACACCAATTCCGGTTGAATTGCAAAATGTTTGTTTAAATGGATATGGGCAAGGCCTCCAATATTAAAGGAAATCCGCGGGTCAAACTTTGGATCCATGCTTTTATGTAGCGTCGAGATGTTCAAGCCCGCTTTGAGTCCGGGTTCAAAATGCATATCCTGTGCTTTTATTAGCAGGTTTGAAAAAAGTAAGGCTGTTAGTAAATAAATGTATTTCATGATCTGAATAAATAGTTAATTAAGTTCTTGAATACTATAGTGTATTTAAGATTGCAAAGATCTGACTGATCATCATGTTTTCACTTATATAAATAAGCTAATATTTTATATAAATCACAGGTAAAATTAAGAACAGGCTAATAATTAATTCAGATGTGTAAGATTAAATATTAAAAAAAAAATCGGAATACAGGTATGTGGTAATTATTTCAATTTTCTTTTTTCTTTCCCAGCATAAACTTCATGTTTTCTAATTGGCAGAAAACACCCAATTGAAATACGCGGTTTTTATATTTTATTTCTGGGAATCCTGCGAAAATATTCAACAGGCCCAGATTAAAACGGGTATCTACACCGAAACCGGATTTAAAAAGATAACCGGCGCCAAAAACCCAGGCCAAATCGTAGCTTTTAAAGGCGGGCTTCAGATCATCAGAAGTATATTTTGATTTCTTTTTGGCGCTTAACCGATAGCTTAATTGTGGCCCTGTCTCCAGTCGCAAACCGTCGCCTACCATATATTGTAATAGCAGCACCCCATTGACATAATTAAATTTGGTACGATAAATAGTATCCCTGATGCTCTGTTTGGCTCCCTGTCCCGAAAAAACAATAAGCTCAGGCTGAAGCGCGAGATGTTTCTTTAAATGCATATGAGCCAGAACGCCTAAATTCATTGAAACACGGGGTGTATATTTGGTTTCAACAGGGTAGTTGTAAATATTGGTGGGACTGCTGTAATGATAATTCGAAATATTCAGACCTGCTTTCAGCCCCGGTTCCACTTGCCAGCCTTGCGACTTAATAATGGTACTGCAAAAAATAAAAGATAAAAACAAAATTAAAGTTTTCATAATGGGTTTGTTTTGATGGTTATAAAATTAATTAGAAATTTAAGTTTACAAATATGATATTCCTTAGCATTGAATTATATTTTCTTATGCATAGATAATGTGTATAAAAAAATCTATGCCTTTTAAAAAGGACAAGACAAAAGAACGAAAGAATATTTCTCCACCCTTTTTATAATAAAAAATAATCAGTAATTATAATTCGTGGGCTTTTTGCAGGAATTGATAGAACAGACACAATTGCAATACACGATTGAAGTGATTTGGATACGCAGGCAG
>JBBRJE010000023.1:0-15629 GCA_038219845.1 Bacteroidia bacterium | reverse complement strand
ACAATGTATTGCGGATTGGGATCATCATTTCGGCTTACCGTTACATCATCATGCTCCCGCATGATATCCAGCCCTAACTTTTTCATGTCTTCATTCAGCTCTGATATAGAATATTTATATGGGGCATCTTCATTTATTTCGGATATCAATTTTCCACTCTCATCATATTCTATCCAGGTTCCTATTTTAAATCCATAGAACAAATCCCCTTTCGACTTTAAATATAAATTAGTCGAATAAAATTCTTTCATAGTCTCCTTCGTTGTCCCTGCGTATTTGGCATATTCAACATAGGCCTCTTCACCAAATTTCACCTGCCTTATTTTAAGGCCATTTTGCAAAGTGAAATCATATTCGCCATCTACCTGGTTCTTGTCAAATTTTTCTTTATCAAATTTTTCCATGGTCGTATTTTTCTTTTTTGTGATGGTATCCTGGGGTATCGTTACTGATTCTTTTTTAATATGGGCATTACAGCCTGCGAAGGCAATGAACAACATGAAGAAGGCAAGCGTTTTCATTTGTTTATAAACCTTTTCTTAATATTTTCCATTGCCAGTGCCAGGTGCTTTTTCGTTCTGCGCTATAGCTCATGATATTGTCAGTTGTACGGTTATTATAAATAAATTTACGGTCGGTCTCCACCGTTTTTCCTCCGTCGCTATGGGTATGGTACAAGCCCATGCCATGCAATACTTCATGTGCAAAAGCAGTATCCTTCCTGTTATTGAAAATAATCACATTATGTATTCCAATGCCCTGCACCTGACCCCCGGTTGGATCATAAGTATTTTCCTTGAAGGAGAATGCAGTATAATGATCCTTATATTTTTCGTTGCCTTTTATTTTTAAATATTCCGACCTGAGATAGGTGAACATACCTGAAGCCGGAAAATCTTCAAATAGTCCGCCATCACGGCCTGTATCGCCTCCTCCTTTATTCTTATAGATAAACTGCCCATATGTTTTCTTTCCAAACATGCTTTTTTTGATCCTGAAATTATTATCCTTGGTAAGGTCGAAATCGGGTCCCTTTTCGAGCTGGCTATATATCAACGACTGGTATAATGCATTGGTTAAATATTTACGGTCGGTGGGGTTGAATGTTCCGAGGTTGGGAACACCATTAATATTTGTAAGTACATTAATGAGAACAAATTTGGCATTGCGCCGGTGTGGCTTACTATTGGCACCCACAATGATTTTCCCTGCCAGCGGAATCGGGTCATCTACTTTCCATGTTTTAGGATAGGCGAGCACTTTTATTTCCTGGTCGGTGTCGAATTCCTCCAGGCAGGTTATTTTTATTGTCTTATCCGATGCTTGCCTCTTGGCGCCGATTGCTTTATCTGTCAGGGTATCTTTATCGAGTTTTAATAAGCTTTTATTATATTCAAATTCAATGCTGAGCGGCTCTTCTTTTTCTATGGTGATCAAGATCTTTAATTCAGCGCTCTTTGGCGGTTGCGGATGACCGATGACATGCGGAGGATACAGATTGAGGTAAGGTACTAAATATTTCTTAAATTCTTTAACCTCAGAGTCAAAGCTGGAGAAATCAGCTTTCAGCGCTGTATAGGCCTCCTCTTTGGTATAGGAAACACCTTTACCATCGACAGTTCCTTTATAGCCGCCAGCAAGCAAATCTTTATATTTTGTTTCGCCGGTATCGCCGTTACGCAGCCAATCGAATCCAAATTCACCATCCCAGTCATCTTTGGGCCTGAACTGCACCGCAACTTTGGATGCCAGAAAAGTTTTTTTTACGATAGGCTTAACGGTGATAGTATGGGTGGCAGCACTGGCAAAGGGCTTTTCAGGAAAGGTTTCCGGGAGGTAGAAAATCCCGGGATCATCTTTGGCCGTTAGGATAAAATTTTTGCCATCGGACGTTTTTTTGAATGATCCTATATTGCTCCTCAAAAATTTATTAATTTCTGATGGAACCGCAGTACCAAAATTAAACTTCGCCAATTCTTCCACTGTAATGCCCGCTGCATCTGCGATAGATTGAAGGGTATCACCATCCTTCACCTTATACTTTTTGGCTTTTACAATATGTTTGCTGCTCATACTACAACTGGTGGATAAAAAACTGAATTATAATTATCAAATCTAAAAATTGGAGCTTCCTCATCACTGGATCAGTACAATATCATCTACCTTTAATTTTTTCCAATCTGATTCTATCTTACAGTTACCGGGTTTAATATTTTTTATTTCGATCTTACCTTGGGCGTTGGAAGTTTTCTCTTCATAGGATCCATCAGGCAACAATACTTTGATCACTATATTGGCGAGTGGAGCCCCTTTATCGTCCACGATATTAAAATTGACAGAATGCCTCACTTCCTTGGGTTTGGATTCTTTCATCGGCGCCATTTTCCTGGGGCACGTTGCAACGGGGTTTCCTACTTTGTCGGGCATTTTATTCTGTTACAATTTCAAATTCAGGTTCAGCTTTTTTTTCTTCAATCGGATGCTCCTGCTTCATACGTGCGATTTTTTCACTCCCTTTAAGGTTTCTAATTTTAAGAATTTTGGGAGCCCAGGCGCTGTTTTTATTCGTATCAAAATCCGGACTACAGTAAACCATATATTCTAAATAAATCTTTATATCTTCTTTCTCAATGATATCATAGCTCTCCGCTTTAGCAATCCCATCGGTGATAAGCTTATGGAAGGCTTCATCGTTGATCTCATCCGACTGTTCCGGCAATTTTTTACGGATACGTTTCCTTGTCGTTTCTTCAAAGTCCCTTAGCAGGATCCTGGAGAATGCATCCATTTGTTTTTTATTTACTATGAGCATAAAATTTTTTTATCATGCTTTGGAACATACTTCACAAAATGGGGTTCCATCTAATGCAGCCTCCATCAGCACCACTTTCTGCTCAATTTGGGCTGCGGCTTCAGGCATGGTGGTGCGTAAAGATTCGGCTACTGCTTTTAATGCGGCAATTACAGGTGTCACCGTCACCGGAGGTGCAGCGCCTCCGCCCGGATTGGTTTCGCCAATTAGCACAGTAGGGCAGCCCAATACTATAGAACCTCCATGGGCTGTACTGTCACCCATACGGGCTGCAGGTTTATTACAAATTAATACGCCGGTGCTGCCTAATATAATAGCATCAGGCGGACCAACGCAAATGCAGCTATCTCCCATTACGGCCGCCGGCAATTTGCCAATCAATACTGTCGGACTTCCAGGTCCGATAATTGGTCCACCCACATGGGGTATAGGAGGCACCCCCGGTGTCACCATCGGGCAGACATGCATGTCTGTTAGTCTTGCAGCAGGTTTTCCCATCTTATCAGAATATTAAATTTATACTTCTTTTAAAAAAATACGATAGTTTGAATACACAACGGAGCTCTTTTGCAATTTAATCTCCAGGTCATACATCATCGATTGCCATTCTTCCGTGCTGAATATGATCTCTTCATTTCTCGTCAGGTAGATATCCAGCGTATTAATCAGGCCTTCGGAAGGAATTTTACTTATCGCTACGCCCTTGGTTACATCAATATCAATGATTTTATCTGAAAGATAATTGAAGCAGAAGCTTCGAATATCTTCCGTAGTAACCACTCGTCCACGGGTGAGCAGGCCGTCGCGATAGGCATTCAACTCTTCATTCTGCCTTAATTTATTTCGTCCGCCGGTGGTATGTGTAAGCAATTGCAGGCTTTCGTTGATGATTGGAACGCCTTTATAGGATTCAATTTTACTTCCGGGCCTTATATTATTGGCCGATGCGCCATTGGTGCTCCAAAATTCCACATTGATATTTTCACCTTCTTCCCGGGGGCGTACAAATAAATAGGAGGGAAGATTAAAAATATCTTTCTGATTTTGTTTCACCCTTTGTTCGATCAAAGAGATGGTCTGGTTCAATTCACGGATATTGGAAGCAATAAATTCCTGCCCGAAGGCTGCAAATGCGCTGCTTTCATCGCGTAATAATTCAAGCACATAATTCAAATGTTCGGTGGCATTACGCGAATCAAACCGCTGCACGCCTTTGGTACGAAGAGAGAAAGTGCCATTCAGGTCGTTCAGGTTTTCGGTGGCGGGCTTAGATATATAATCGATATCATCAACGCCGCTCACCCGACGTACAGAAAAAAACTGCTCATTGCATTCTAATAAAACGATATTAAAAAAACTCTGTAAGCGGTACCTGATCTCATTATAACGTAAATTAATTATAGGATAGCAATTCACATATGCAAACATCTCGTCGAGGGTGAGGGCATCAAAGGCTGCCGGGAAGCTGATTTTAATCCATACTAATGGCTTATTGAGCTGATGCAGGTCGCCTTCATTGAAGATATTTTTTAACGGGTCGGGGTAATTTTGTTTTTTATACTGGTTTCGTTCGAATATATTTTTGTCATCTACGATGCTTACAAAACGGTTATCATAATAATCATTTGTATTTTGCTTCACCTGGTGGGTGATCTCAAACTCGTTTAATATATCATCCTGGTTCAATTCTTCATAGTTGGAGATACCGGATTTAATTTGGATAGGTGTTCCATTATAGCTCCATTTTGAATAGCTCAAAATCTTGTACAATGATTCCTTATCCGGATGATTTTTGAAATCAAAATAAAAGGAGAGCTTGTCAAAGGTTTTGATAGCGGCATTCATCGAAATGCCGATCCAGGTGGTATTATTTTCAATCGATTTGGCCGATTTCGCAATCAGTTCTTTTTCCAGGAAATTATTAATCCTATACACCGAATTGCCGGTGGCGATGGCTTCCACATCCCCATCAAAGATTTTATAATGCCCTGCCGGAGTATAAAATATTTCCAGGTTGGAATCCAGGGGGCCGTTGGCTTTTAGTGCGATCTTTTTCTGATGAAGCAGATGAAAATTATGATCCACAAGGCTAAAGACCTCTACGCTTCGGCTATGCACAATACTGTGTGAGGGAAGGGCGGAGGTAAACACGTCGGGTGTGAGCAGCGAGGCCATTTTCTCCATGACTCTCACATCCGAGGAGATAATATCATTATTTATTTTATACGACTCAATGGAACAGGCTTCAATCATAAGACGTACCAAGGGGTCGAAAGCATCAAGGTCGGCATCCGTATACCCCCAGAAACGCGCAGCATTCTTAAACATGCGGCTTTTTATGGCCTCTTTGCTTAAATATTCATTATCCAATTCTGCCATGATGCGATATGCTTATTCTTATTCGGCTTGTGTTAATAGTTATTTTTATCTAGTCAAACGAAAGCGGGCTTAAAAACATTTTTTGTGCAAATGTAAATGGTTCATTGGTTTCCTGCAGGCTTGCTACCACAGAAATTTTTACCCCTTTTTTCACATTCACCACCCCTGTGGAAGCGCTGGGCACCTCTTCCTCTCTAATGTCAAGACTTACTTTTACATTCATCAGGCGCTTTTCATGATTGGCAATGCTGTTTTCAACCGACTGGATGATCTTTGATTTCCAGTTGCTCTGGTTGGTGACATTCACAAAATCAAAATCCCATATTTCACAACCATAAGTTTCATCAAAACGACTCTCTCCAAATTTACTCGTAATAATTAAATAAACATGGGCAGCGATACTTTCGCCTTTGGAGCTGGGTTCCAACTCTTTGTTCTTGGTAATTAAGTTTTCGAAATTTAAGGGTAGCTTATAATAGTGTTGTTCCATTTTTTTAGTTAATCATTACGATGCCGCCTTTAACAACCGTCTGTCCTGAAGCTGATAACTCAGCCGTGGCATTCCCTTTCAGCGAGGCACTAACATTAGCAGTTAAATTCACATTCAGGCCGGAAACTGCCACATCAGCATTGGCGGCGGCACTTAATTTCTGGGTGGCCTTAATATTTATATTCCCCATGGCTTCAAGTTTTGTATCGGCATTGGATTTGAGGCTGATATTATTTGTTGCTTCCATAACAATGTCTTTGCCTTTTAAGGTGATAGTCTCCTGGGCTTCTACAGTGATGTTCTTACCCATAATCTTAATGGTTCCATCCTTCTCCATCTTCAGGCTTACTTCTACGCCATTCGTAGTGATATATACTTCGTCAATAGCATTGAGTAATAATTTCACCTTACTATCATGATCAAGCATTCCTATATAAGCTTTGGGCTTGTTGTCCCCGTTATATACTTTTAGAGCAATACCAACGGCATCAGATCCGTCTCCCTTATCGCGGAACGAAAGACGGTTATCTCGGGTGGAAATTATTTTTTTTGCATTCTTGCTATTGTCATTTTGTTTTGGTTTGACAGCTTTCGAATTCATCAGGGATTGGGTTACATAAGGCTTATCGCAATCACCCCGCTCAAAAGCAATGATCACTTCATCATCTATTTCGGGTATAAATACGGTGCCCCTGTTTTTAAAGTCAGATCCTCCTCCATAAAGTTGTGTGGTAGGTATCCACCAGGTTTGCTCGGATTCCATCCACATGAATTTCACGCGTACCCTCCCTTGTTTATCAGGATCCGCGTTATCGGTTACTTTGGCAATTTCAGAATCGGCATTGGGCTTATGTATATAAGGGTTGGGAAGTGTTTTTAATGTTGAAGGGATACCGGTGAAATTATTGGTATAGTTTCCCATGCCATCCGAGTGATGGGTGATGGAAGTGATTAAAAATTTACCATAAGATGCACCGTCTTCCGTACTGATATCGGCAATCGTACCAATAGCAGCGCTGGGGTTATCTCCGGAGGCATGAATATGTACCATTCCGCCCCCGATGGAATTAAAAAAGCTCTTATTGAAGTTTTCTAAACCGGCCTGGTCATTTGCCACCTGGCGAGGCATAAAGTTAAATTTATCGGGGAATATATTTTTAGATGCAGTTGTCATCTTCTGACCAAAAGCGTCGGCGCCGTCGATGGCCCCGGGAGCGCTGCCATTGAAAGTTTTGACTGCAACCCCATCATAACCTGAATTAAAGCTGAAATCTTTAAATTGCAGCGGAGCTGCACCCATACTCATGGATAGGGTCATTAAATCTTTAAGGTATTCAAATTTAACTGTGCTCAAGGTGCTGGGCTCTCCAAAAACTAAATTCGTTCCATCATAGTAGAACCACTCACCGTGTATGGCTGCCAGCCTGCGTAAAAACTGGAAATTACTTTCATTAAACTGGGCACAATATTTAAATACTTGATTGAATTTAATATTGCCCGTTTTCTTTACTCCTGCAGCGGAACATATTTCTGAAACAATATCTTTGACGTTTTTATCCAGGAAGACTTTTAATTTGGGGCCGCTTTCGAGTTTGATCGTGCTGCTGAAACCTTTGATTATTATTTCATGGGAAATGCCATCCCCCTGAACCATTCCGACCTCAGTGACAATGCCCTTAAAATGTGTTTCAGGTCCACCGCCCATGGGTTTCAGGGAGATGGAGATATCCTGGCCTACGATATTCTGGGTGGCCGAAATAACTTTTGCCGTGGACTGTTCGAACACCTCGTGGTAGCATCTCACCTCGAAGGTGTGGTGCTGAACTATCGATTGTGAAATGGTTAATGAATTGAAAGGGGTGATTTCTTTTCCACTACCTAAGGTAATCTTAATATCTACGGACGTATCAAATGCTGAAGGCATAATTAATAATTGTATTTGTATTATTAAAAATACTGAAAGCCAATGCGCAATATTATGATAATATTGCTTCACCGGCTTTCAGTGTTGGGGAGCGTTGGAACAACACTGTAAATAACGCGTCAGCGTTAATTACCAGTATTATTTTTTATCCGGCCAATCGTTTTCATGCTCTGCATTACCTACTTTCAATTTACGCGCTGAAATGGTGAAGGTGATATTCATCGGGTTAGAACCGATAACATCTAATGCTTCTGCATAAGCTACGATATAGCCATCTTCGAAAGTTAATTCTTTCATTTTAGCGTCTTCATCTCTTTTTTGGAAAGTGATAGTGCCGCCCTGCGCTTTGTAAACATTGTTTAACATCGACTCCAGCACCGATGTATCATCGGTAGATTCAATCTGGATGTTAACGGTGCCTCCGTAGATACCTGATGATGGACGGCCTTTAGCGTCCACGTCGCGGGTGAATGCATAATCGCAATGTAAGACGTCAAAATTTTTACCGCCTAATTTTAGTTGTGCTTTAAATGACATGATTTTCTTTTTTAAATGGTTAAGGAATTTGTTTATTGAATTATTTAATGAGGATTATTTTTTATCCGGCCAGTCGTTTTCATGCTCTGCATTGCCAATTTTCAGCTTACGGGCAGAGATGGTGAATACAATGGTCATAGGGTTCGAGCCCACCACGTCAAGTGACTCTGAGAAGCCTACCACATAACCATCTTCAAAAGATAGTTCTTTCATCTTGGCATCTTCATCACGTTTTTGAAATGTGATAGTTCCTTTTAAGGCTTTGTACTGGTTGTTCACCATGGCCTCAAGGATCGCGGTATCATCGGTGGATTCAATTTGAATTTCTACAGTGCCACCATAAATACCTGATGATGGACGGCCTTTGGAATCTACATCGCGGCCGAATTTGTAACTACAGTGGAGCACATCATAGTTAGTTCCTCCTAATGCTAATTTTGCTTTGAATGACATAATATTGAAAAAATTAAAGGGTTAAAAAAAAAATTAATGAATAATAAGAGTTTTGATGAGGTTATGCCTTTTTCTATCTGCCGCCGCCCCCCGGAAGTTTCCAGTTCCATGATACCTTTTCTTCGTCAAGCTTTATTTCTGCGGCCGAGATGGTAATATTTGTAGTCATTGGGTGCGCACCGGTAGACAGCATCGTTTCCGAATATTGCACCAGGAAGGCTAATTTAAACTCCAGCTGTTTCAGCCGCTGATCACTATCCGGCTTGTAAAAAGTTATCTTACCCGAGAGCTCTTCATTATTTAAAATAAACCCTGCAAACAAGGACTTCTCACTAGATTCCAGCTCCATCACGATCAATCCATCCTGGATCGCGGATGTAGGTCTGCCCCTGCTATCATAATCTCTCCGGAAATTGAAGTGGCAGCTTAATACATCAAACTCCTGTTTGCCGCTTTTACTGCCTGAAATATTTAAGGTCGCTTTATATGACATCTTTATATGTAATATCTAATTTTTTTTAAAAAGCAGCACCTGCATTTGATTGCAGGATGCTGCAAATAGTTTTGCTTATTGCTGTGCGTACTGGCTGGCCCATTCGGTGGAGCTTTCCCCTTTCTGTCCGTCTAACTTCACCACGAAGCTCTTCGCAGGGAAATAAGGCGTGATATGGATATCCAGGTTAATACGGTCTTTTTGATTTTCATCGCGTTCGAAACGCAGGATCTGAAATTTCTCGATCAGCTTATCGGGTCCTTGAATACTGTCCAAAAATTTAACGATCTGGCTGCGTAATTCTTTCTCTGTTTTGGAAGTCCAGTTTTCGAATGCCCTGCGGTTTAAGAAATCAACCAACACTTTAGCGATATAGTCGAATACACGCACTACTGAATAAGTTTGTAATCCCAGGTTATCACCGTTGAAAAGTGTCTTGGCAGAGAATGCCATCACTTTCCCGTATTCATTAACCATTGGTATCAAACCTGCCTTTTCCAATTCGCTGATCTCTGATTTCTTCAAATCGAATTTTACAGCATCAACATCATTCATGGCGCCATGCTTTTTACCTGCTGTAACCTGGCTCATTAAGGTGCTGTATATTTTACCGGCAAGTGCTGCCGATCCGGGAACAAATAAATCATCTTCTTCCCCTACTTCTGCCACCTTTCCACGTCCAACGATCCAGTTGCAGGTCATGGCTACATTCGATTTATAGGTATCGCCACCGGCAAGGTTGGCCGATTGGAACAGATCCAGTACATCCTCCGGTGAATCCAGGTTCTCAAAATCGGTAACCATCATCACCTTGCTTGCATAGGCTGTCTTAGCCCATTTTTCCACTACTTTATTACTTCCCAGGTAACCCGGAATAACCATCAGTGAATAGTTATCACGCAAGTCAAGACGGTCGAAATTTTGTTTCAATTCATCCCCTACATAGTCGATGAAGCGGGTATTATCAAGATCTTTCAGCTGCTCCAGCGAGGCATTCACAAAAGTCACATTCTTCAATTTATCTGATTCGCTATTGGCATAAAACAAGGATACCGAACGATAGGCTTGCTCCAGCTGGGCGGTAGCATCTAATGCTTTTTTAAGGTTCTTTTTGTGGATCTTATCTGCTGCTTCTGATTTAGCTGCGCATTTTTCCATCATCTCTCCCATATCGGTGCTTTCAGAAAGCAGGCTTATCCAAAGCTCCATTTTTTTTGCCAGCTCCTTGCGTTCTGCCTTTTTATCTGATTCTGATAAGAAGATTTTTTTACGTGCTTTACGCTCCGGGTTCATATTCGCCACACCATCGATTGTTGATTCCAAAAAATCAAATCCACCGAATTTCACCAGCTTATTCAATGATTCCTCCAGCGTTTGGGCGGGGGCATCAAATTTTACATTTTCTTTATACTGAGCTCCTTGCTCTTTTTCTTGTTCCATGATGGTAATTTTTTTAAAAGGGTTTTTTGTGTTTAATTTTTTAAATGAAGAATTATTTGTGGGCGTCCAGTTCCTGGATTAAAGCTTGCAAGGCAACAACAAAAGCTTGCTTGGCATCAGGATTGGTAAGCACTCCGTTGAGCAGTTTATTAGTCTTTAACTGTTTGCCAATCTTCTGATACTGCTCTTGCTGGATACTAAGGTCCGCCAGGAAATTACTCTGCTTGGTAATGTTCTTGGGACCGAAATCGCCAAGGTTACTGAACTTCAGACTTTCATTCTTGTTGGATCCGTCTTCCGTTTCAAATTCTACATCTACACTAGGTTTGAAATGACTAAACACATCATCTACCGTTTTAAGATCGTAAACCGCCTGGGGTTTTACAGGAGCTTCTGCAGTAAGCTGTTGCAGGAACATGGTTCTGTTTTGGGCTATGTCAGCCATTGATTCTGAGGCGTCGGTTCTAACTTCGTTACCTCCAATTCCGTACTCGAACATAATTAATTAGTTTTAAGGGTTTAAATATTTGAGATTAATAATAGGTTGGTTTTTCCATGCCAAATAACACGTTAATTCCCAAATATCCAAATAAAAAGTTGAGACTGACATAATTAAATTCCCCGGCGATCTATTTTCGGTAGCAAAGATGTGGTGGCTATTAAAAAATTGCAAGCACCAAACTACAAACGGAGGGATTTATCTTATAATTGGTGTTTAGTGGTCAGTCGTTAGTTGTTAGTCATTAGTCGCTAGTCGTAAGGAATACAAAAGACATCATTTGCAGGGACGATATAGCGGTCAGTATCGTTTGGTACATAATACAAGTTTATCACTTAATTAATTTCCCTTTTCACTATAGATTTTTACCCCACTAACCACTCCACTGAATCTACTCTTCCCCTAAAAAATCATACCCGTACGTTGTTGCAGGTACAAGCGTTTCTTTGATAGTTCGTACCGATGCCCAGCGCAATAAATTTATTTTGCTTCCTGCCTTATCGTTCGTTCCACTGGCGCGGCCGCCACCAAATGGCTGCTGCCCTACCACAGCGCCTGATGGTTTATCATTGATATAAAAATTCCCAGCACTATTTCTTAATGCAATCCTGGCTTTTTCAATGGCGTGCCTGTCTTGTGCCAGGATAGCTCCTGTGAGCGCGTAAGGTGAGGTGGAATCAACGAGTTTTAATGTAGCCTCGAAATCCTCATCCTGGTAAATATATAAAGTAAGCACAGGTCCGAAGATCTCTTCACACATGGTGATATAGTCGGGTTTTTTTGCCACGAGTATGGTAGGATCAATAAAATATCCTTTTGATTTATCATAATTCCCGCCACATAATATTTCTACATTGGCATTGTCTTTTTTGGCATTATCAATATAGGAAGTGATTTTATTGAACGACTTTTCGTCAATCACCGCATTCACAAAATTCCTGAAATCCTCTACAGGTCCCACCTTTATCGTGGCGATATGTTTTATTAATTCCGCCTTATAATCATTCCACATACTTTGTGGCACATAAACGCGTGAGGTGGCGGAACATTTTTGTCCCTGGTATTCAAAGGCACCACGGATGGTATTTGCTACTGCAATATCCAGCTTTGCAGATGGATGGATGAGGATAAAATCTTTACCTCCTGTTTCACCCACAAAACGAGGGAATGATTTATAATTATCAAGGTTACCGTAAATTGTTTTCAGCATGCCTTTGAAAACGCCACTGCTGCCTGTAAAATGTAGCCCGGTAAACATATGATGATTAAAACAAATTTCACCGATCGTTGGCCCATCAACATAAATTAAATTGATAACACCTGCAGGTAAGCCCGCTTCAATAAAAATTTTCATTAAAATATTGGCGGCATAGATCTGTGTTTCGGCCGCTTTCCAAACTACCACATTCCCCATCATGGCCATGCTTGACGGCAAATTTCCGGCAATGGCAGTAAAATTAAAAGGAGTTACAGCCAAGCAAAAACCTTCCAGTGCGCGATATTCCACACGATTGAAAACACCTTTGGAAGATAGCGGCTGGTCGGCATAAATTTCCTGCATGAACTGAACATTGAAACGCAAAAAATCAATCATCTCGCAGGCGCTGTCAATTTCTGCCTGGTAGGCGTTCTTGCTCTGGCCCAGCATAGTAGCGGCATTCAGCGTGGCGCGGTAAGGTCCCGACATCAGGTCGGCGGCTTTTAAGAATATTGCCGCGCGGTTTTCCCAGGGCATGAGCTCCCAGGCTTCTTTTGCCGCTAATGCGGCTTCAATGGCTGCATGCACATGACCTGCATCGCCTTTATGAAAATTACCAATGGTATGCTGATGGTCGTGAGGCGGAGCAATTTTTTTTGTGATATTTGTACGAACTTCTTTGCCGCCAATATACATGGGGATATCCAATTCCTGACTACGGCCTTCTGCCAGGGCGGCTTTCAACGCTTTCTTCTCGGCGCTTCCCGGGGCATATTGTAAAACAGTTTCATTAATAGCGGCAGGAAATTTTATGACATTATTCATTTCGCAAAAATACAAAATGCAGTACGAAATACAGAATGAATAATGAATAATGAAAAATCAAATACAAAGTTGGGACATTGCGTTTTTGTATTCTTCTGTATTTTTTTTGTGTATTTCTTAAGTACCCTTTGTGGTTTCTGGATTATTACTACTTTTGAAAAAAAAGTTCCATGAAAACTAATATATTCTTTCTGTTTTTAATGCTGTTATTATTTTTTTCCCCGCGCATTATTTCCCAGACAACTCCTCCTTTGGGTCCAGCCCTTTATGGGACAAATACTTTAAAAGACTATATAGTTTATTTTAAACCTTCAATCACTTTAAGCGAAGGGGATTCAGGCGCAAATAAAAGTTGGGACTTAAGCAAATATCAGGATGCTTATAATGTGCTTATAGAAAACAGAAATCCAAATACTGCTCCTCATGCATCAAATTTCCCAACAGCCACGTATATAGAGCTGGAGCCATTTCCAGGCGGCGATACAATCTTTACTTTCTATTATATAAATTCTGCAGGTTCTAATTTTTCTAATAATGTTTTAGGATCTTATCAACGTTCAAACAAGATGCTTCTTACTTATAATAAGCTACGTATAGTTGCCGATCGGCCCTTAAAAAATTATGGAGATAGCATCAGCAATACTTATTCAGCCAGTGGAACTTTTGATTCATCAGGGGTGCCCGGTACCATTGTGAGACATGGAATTATTAAACGTTATTATGATGCTTATGGCACCCTCAAAACAAGCTGGCATACCTTCACCAATGTTCCCAGAATCAAAACAGTTGAGCATTACACAGATAGTATCGTGCTTAATGGCATTCTTCAAATACATAATGTAGACGAAGAAAATTATATCTGGACGGAATCCATAAACCCGCTGAGGGAAGCTTCCATTACACATTCTACCCGGGATGGAGTAACCAGGCATACAGGTTTTTATGAATGTTCTATTTGTATTGTGGGTATTAAGGATTTGAATTCAAAATCTTTTGATATCCTGGTTTATCCGCAGCCTGCTTCAGATTTGACAATTGTTAAGTATTATACCTCAAAGGAAGGAGAAAATATATTATCGTTAACTGATCTTACAGGGAAAATTTTATTTATAAAGAAAGAATGGATTACGGCTGGAGTCTATGAGATCGCA
Organism: Bacteroidia bacterium; assembly: GCA_038219845.1. Taxonomy (GTDB): domain Bacteria; phylum Bacteroidota; class Bacteroidia; order UKL13-3; family UKL13-3; genus CAINMV01. Next base: position 1,428 of record JBBRJE010000023.1, on the reverse strand, counting down.
ATCAATACCACCACATTCCCAGATGGAATTTATCTTTTAAGTATTGTAAATCAGGAAAATATTGTAGCAAAAAGGATATTCCTCAATCATGAATGAAAAGTCAGATTATTCACTATTCAAACTGTTTTCCTGTATTGATTATTCATTTTTCATTTCCTTAACTTCTTCCAAGGCAAACTGCATTTCATATAACTTTTTGTAAAGTCCTTTCGGGTCATTGATCAGCTCTTCATGCGTACCTGATTCTACAATAATTCCTTTATCCAGCACTAAAATCTTATCTGCGCTCCGTATAGTGGAGAGTCGATGGGCGATAACAAAGGAAGTACGCGTTTGCATCAGGCTTTCCAGGGCTTCCTGCACATATTGCTCACTCTCGCTGTCGAGCGCATTGGTGGCTTCATCAAGAATAAGAATTGCCGGATTTTTGAGGATCGCCCGTGCTATAGCTATTCGCTGACGTTGCCCGCCCGAAAGCTTGATGCCCCTTTCTCCAACAATGGTATCATATCCTTCAGGAAAACGAAGAATGAATTCATCAGCATGGGCGCGTTGGGCTGCTTCTTCGATCTCTGTTTGTGAGGAGCCCGGCTTCCCATATTCAATATTTTCACGTATGCTGCCGCCAAATAAAATTACTTCCTGCGGTACTAAAGCAATTTGCCTACGAAGCTGGCTCACAGGAAATTCGCTGGCATTACGATCATCAAAATATATTGTTCCCGAACCAGGCTCATAAAAACGAAGCAATAGGGAAGCAATGGTGCTTTTCCCACCCCCGCTTAATCCTACAAGAGCCACCTGTTCGCCGTGACTTACATTTATGGAGATGTCTTTTAAAACATCTACATCAGCGCGCGAAGGATAGCTGAATGCTACATGATCAAACCGAACATTGCCCTTTAAAATATTTTCGGGCAATACAACCACCTTATCCATTTCGACTGCTTCCCCTTCTCCCCGCAAAATTTCACGCACACTATGTGTAGCGCCTAAAGTTTTTTGCAGTTGGCTGAACATATCTGCGAATCCTGCAAATGTACCGCCCACAAAGACAGAGAAAATAACAAACATCGTGAGCAATCCAGTAGTAAGCTCTCCATGCTGGATCATTGTGGCGCCATACCACATCACAAAAGCGATGGTGCCGAAAACACTGAAGATCATAAACGATATAAAAGCCCCGCGATAACGTGCATTACTAATCGCAGTATCCACTGCCGAAAAAATACTTTTGGTATAACGTGCGATCTCATAGATCTCTCCCGTGAAAGATTTCACCATGCTGATGCCCTGGAAGGTTTCCTGAACTACAGTGCCGCTATCAGCCAATTGATCTTGAACTTTTTTTGCCATCTTCCGAATGCGCACGCCGAAAACCACAGCCAGCACTGCTATCACGGGAACTACAGAAAGCATCACCAAAGC
>JBBRJE010000022.1:0-15898 GCA_038219845.1 Bacteroidia bacterium | reverse complement strand
TGCCTTACAAGCAGAGGGTCACTGGTTCGAACCCAGTAACTCCCACATCAATCATAGCAAGGGTTTCAGGCAACTGATACCCTTTCTTTTTTAGGCTCTTTTTTGAATTTGCATTTTCATTGCACTTTTTTAATTTACTGAAAAAAAGTTGTTGATTAAAAACTTGAGAATATAATTACCAACCACTCTATCTATTTATCCGTTAATGTAAATTATTGTTGGAAGTAAAGTAGCGGGTTAAAAGTCTGTATTTTGGAAATAGTACAATGAAACTAAAAATAGTATAAAATTTATTTCTGCAAATGAAATTGAATTAAAGCTACCTTACAATTATCATGAGTTTTACTCCAAGAAATTACTGAGGCATAATAAAGTTAACATCGTCTATCCTTCTTTTTCATCGTTGTATGAAGAATAATACCTTTCCATTAGAATTTCAATAGGGGCTTATGTTTAAGTTTATAATTAGGTTGGCTTGAAGTCATTTTATGAATTTCCACTTCGCTTGGGCACTGATTTGGAAATGCGATATTGCGAAATATAGATTATTATCCCTTGGGCTCCACGTTTTAGGTGATGTTTCCATTGTACCCGAAAGAATACTTTGAGTATCTCTGAAATAATATTTTGCAATTTTCTCAATTTAAATTAATTCCGGGGGCCAATTTTTGAAGCAATAATTTGGGAGAAACGCTAAGAAAAGTATAATTTTATGTCCTTAATCTATGCTATCGGAGATATTCATGGCTGTGCTGAAACATTCAGGAAATTGCTGGATGAAATAAACCTGAAAAGATCGGATAAATTATACCTTCTGGGAGATTATATCGACAGGGGAGAGGATAGTAAGGGTGTTATTGATTGGATCCTTAACCTGCGTAAAAGGAGATTTCAGATTCATACCCTCAGGGGAAATCATGAACAAATGTTGATGGATGCCTACCGCGATGAAGAAAAAATTCCACATTGGTTTAAGAATGGAGGAGAATCAACCCTGAGAAGCTTCAAGGTTTCCTCCCTGAAGAAAATTCCAGTTAAATACATGGAATTCTTCCAAAGAACAAAGTATTTTATTAGTTGTAAAGACTACGTATTTGTGCATGCCGGCTTGAACTTTTTGCTCAATAATCCCTTCCTGGATAAGAAGGCCATGCTCTGGACGCGGGAATCGTATTTTGAACCCGCAAAAATAAACTATCGTACACTTATCCATGGCCATACACCTTTAGCCCTTGCGGAGATTTTGGAACCTGAGGATCCACGTAAAATCAATATTGATGGCGGGTGTGTGCATATGCATAAACCTCATTTGGGAAATTTAATTGCTCTTGAACTGCCATTAAAAAAGTTTACCATCGTGAAAAATATTGATTGACTAATCAATTTTATCTGTGATACAAATCTAAGATTTGCTCACGGATCGCGGGTCAGAGACACACATTCAAATTAGCTCAGCCAGCGAAATAATAATAAGGACGCTTACAGTTGAAATCTTAAATCTTATTTCAGAATTTTAAATTTCAGGGTAAATTTTTTTTTCTGGATCAGGGAACGCCAGTCAATAAATAAGAGTGCAAAGAGAAGGAGAAGACTGCCTGCCAATCCGGTGATTGATTGCCAGGAGAGGAGGTTGGATTTGATATTATCAACATTTTCTGAAGCATATTTACCCATGGATAATGCAATGGAATCACTGGTAAATTTGCCCACAAAAAAAGCGGGTATGATATATAATGGTTTGATCCTGGCCATTCCTCCCGCCACAAATAATGGTGTGGTTGGCAGTGGGAGCAGCGAATATGCAATGATAACCAGCTGACTTTTCCAGCCTTTCTCCTTCATTTTTTTACCCAGGAACTGAATGTCTTCATTTTTTGCAGGCTTAAAATATTTATCAGACAGGTAAGGGATATAAAGGGTGAGAATATATCTTCCCAAAATAGATCCTGCAACACCAATAAAAATTACCGCCCATAAATTAAGATCGAATACAACCTGGAGAAAAATCATGATGGTGAATGCCGGGAGAAAAGGGAAAGGAACGATATCAAACATTAACGCCCCAAGAAAAACCAAGATATATTGCCAAACCATCCTATATAAATTCTTTAATTTTTAACAATCAATTCTACTTTTGTACTTCCTCTAAAGTACACTTTAAACGTACGCAATTTAGCAATCTTATGAATTCAATTTATTTATTTTCACCCAAGGGAGGCTTTACCTGTTGTTTTTCCATTCATGCCCCGGTTAATAGAAAGAAATACTTAAGGCTTTATTTTTAGTGTTCGTAAAAAAAATTATATTGCACCCTTTATGCGCGAGGCAGTATTCTTAAAACAAAACCAGGAGAAATGGCAGGAGCTGGAAGCGCAGTTAGGCAGTCACGGATCGAGCGCAGATGAGCTGGCGGAGCTTTATATCAAAGTTACGGATGACCTTGCTTATGCCCGTACTTTCTACCCGGAAAGCAAATCCTATGAATATTTAAATGGCCTCGCGGTAAAAATCCACAGTAAAGTTTATCGGAATAAGAAGGAGAAAGTAAGCAGGATGATCACTTTCTGGCTCACCGAACTCCCCCAGGTTATGTACCGGCACCGTAAGAAAATGCTTTTCTCTTTTATCGTGTTCATCATTGCTACTGCCATCGGTGCGCTGAGTGCGGCGAATGATAACCAGTTTGTGCGACTCATTATGGGTGATGATTACGTAGATATGACAATAAATAATATCAAGGAAGGTAAGCCCATGGATGTTTACGGGCATTCCGGGGGCACTGATATGTTCTTTTATATTGCTTTTAATAATATACGGGTTTCATTCTGGCAATTTATCATGGGCATTACCGCCTGCATCTATACCCTGATCATTGAAATGGAAAATGCAATTATGCTGGGCTCCTTCCAGTACTTTTTTTATAAGTACAATATGTTGCAAACCTCGGCCTTGGCTATTTGGATCCATGGAACACTGGAGATTAGCGCGATAATTATTGCCTGTGGAGCAGGTTTTGTTTTTGGCAGTGGTCTCTTATTTCCAGGAACATACAAGAGGAAAGATTCGATAACTATGGGCGCAAAAGATGGCGTTAAAATTATTATAGGCCTGATCCCTGTATTTTTGGTCGCGGCTTTTTTTGAAAGTTTTGTTACCAGGCATTACAAGTTTTTAGGGACCTGGTCATTATTATTTATTGTGCCCTCCCTGGCATTCGTGATTTGGTATTTTATTATTTATCCTTACAGATTAAACCATGACAACACCACACAAGTACCTGGAACTACGCCAGCAGCGTGACTTTGGGGAGGTACTCAATACCACATTTGAATTTATTACCGCAAATTTCGGCAATTTTTTCAAAGTGATTTTTACCATTGTTGGTCCATTTTTTATTCTGGCTACCACTATATTAGGATTATTCGGCTACCGCCTGTTTAACAAATTTATGGGCCTGCAACAAAGGATTACTTATAAGTACCAGAACCGTTCGGATGGACTCATGAATTACCAGGATGCCATACTTATTTTTGTCAGCATTTTCATCATTATGGCCGGATTCCTGGTCTTGTACCTGGCCATCTACGGGTATATAAAGAGCTACCAGGAGAAAAAAACAGGCGACATCAGCGTAGCAGAAGTTCTCGTGTTTGTCAAAAAAAATACACTCCGTTTTATTGGTTCGGCATTGGTTTTACTATTATTGTTTTCAGTTATTGGATTACTGATTTTTTTAATTGTCCTGGCTGACACTGGAGGAATCGGAGTGTTGCTTATCTTTTTTGTTGCCATCGCCATCTTCGCTATTTATATATACCAATCTTTATTTTTCGCTATTCTGGCTTTTGAACCGGTTAATCCTTTTGAGGCTATCATGCGTGGCTTCCGACTTATATCGGGCAACTGGTGGTTTACATTGGGAGTGGCTTTCGTATTGGGTTTCCTTAATACGATCATCAATTCGGTAGTGCAATATGGCGCCACTGCCATTATGGGTGTAATTGGCTATAATAGCTATGACTCCGCTCCTTCCTGGCTAGTGCGTATAGGTTTTGTTTCATTCGGCGTGCTAGTAGGTATCATGTATATATTTATCAGCTCTATCTCGCTGATCAAAGACGCCGTACTTTATTTTAGCTTTGTGGAGAGGAAAGACAGCATTGGCTTAATGGAGAAAATCCAACTTCTCGGAGGGGAACAATTGGAAAATGATGCAGGTATTAAAATTGAAAGGAATAAACAGGAGTATACCAATGAGGGCAACGAGGAAGATTTTTAATCCTATTTTTTTGAGAAGAGTGATTGTAACCGGTATCATGCTAGCAGGTATGATGCACTATAGCATGGCTTCTCCTGTCGACACTGCGTATAGGGTATTAATTCCGGTGGTAAAGGAAGATACTGTGGTGCAAAAGCACAATTATGCTGCCAATGATTTTTGTAATTGCAGCGCCCCAGTGGTGGCCCTCCGTGAAATTAATACCACGGGGCTTGAGGGGCATCGAACGGAGAAAGAATTCCAGTATGAGCGTACTGTGAAAGATGAAGCAAGCTCCTTTTGGGATGGCTTCTGGAACTGGCTGTCACGGCGACTTTTTGGTAAAGTGAGTCGTGATAATGCCATCAAAGTCAGGAATATATTTTATTGGCTGATTGCGGTTTTTGCCATCTTAATTGTAGCCTTCTGGCTTTATAAAAGTGAATTTTTTGGACGACCCATGCGCGGCACTACTAAAATTAATGATGGCTTGTTTGAAGAAACGGAACGCAGTGAAGAGGACATTGACGAACAAATTAAAGCCGCCCTCCGGGATCATAATTATCCACTGGCGATACGCTGGATTTATATAAAATGTATCAAGGCATTATCAATGCGTAATCAGATTGATATCAGGAAGGACAAAACGAATTATGATTATTACCTGGAGCTGAAAAACCCAAACTTAAAGGAACTTTTTTCACAGCTCACAAGGCTATTTGAATATACCAATTATGGTGATTTCACTTCTACAGAATCAAATTATCAGGAGGCTGACGAAATTTTTAACCGGATCAATGGAAAAATATAAATGAAGCCATCGAATAAATTTTTCATCGCTTTCGGCATCATATTCCTGGTGCTTTTCATTATTGAATATAACCAGGATGAGCCCGTGGACTGGAGTCCGGGGTTTAATAAAACGGAGAAAAAGCCTTACGGTTGTTTTTTATTATATGAACTATTACCGGAGATTTATAATAATTCAAAAATAGAAACGGTGAATAATAGCATTGTCGACAGGTTGAATGAAGATCCCGACACTTCATCCAAAGTGAATTATATTTTTATCAATGACGAGATCTCTCTTAACGATTATGAATGCAATGCGCTGCTCGACTTTGTGAGCAAGGGGAATAATGTGTTCATGGCATCAGGGAGCTTATCCGATACCCTGCTTAATTCCCTGGCATTAAAACAAGCTTCATTCAATGACGGCTCTTATTATACTTCATTAAAAGACAGCGTATTTCATTTTAATTTTTGTGATAATATTAAAAGCATTGATTCGGGCTACACGATATTAAGAGATTACGCGAGTGTAAATTCTTATTTAGATTCAACCGGAGAGAATAAAAAAATGCTCGCCGCCGATACTGCGCATCATTGTATACTTGCTGAAATTAATTATGGTGAAGGCAAGCTCATTCTTTGCATGCTGCCTTATGCTTTTTCAAATTATTATATGCTCAAGGCGTCCAATGCAGATTTTGTTATCCGTACATTAACGCGGCTGCCCATACGTAACGTTTGGTGGGATCAGCATTATAAAACCGGTAAGAATAAGGATACCTCATTGCGCTATATTCTGGATAAGAAAAGTCTGAGATGGGCATATTATCTTAGTATTTCAGGCCTGGTTCTTTTCGTTCTGTTTATGGGCAAAAGGCGGCAACGTATCATTCCATTGCAGGATCCGATGAAAAACACATCGCTTGAATTCGCGGAAACTGTAGGCCAGGTATACTATGAGAAGGGTGATCATCATAACCTGGCATTAAAGAAAATAAAATATTTTTCGGAGTATGTACGTACAAAATACAATATCAATGTAAGCCAGGAGCTTCAACGCAATAAGAATGATTTTGTAGAGAATTTAGGTAATAAAAGCGGCCGATCTAAAGAGTCGGTGGGCAATCTTTTCGGCTATATCGTATATATTGAAAAAACCGACAGCATCAATGAAAAGGAGCTGATCCACCTGAATACCCTGATTGAAAATTTCAAAACCAACCCTAACCCTATAACTAAATAGTATCTTCCCATGGATGAATTTACCACAAGAATAGATCTCAATCCGCTGCACGAAGGCGTGGAGCGCTTACGAAACGAATTAAGAAAAATAATTGTAGGCCAGTCGGCGTTAATCGACCAGCTGATCATTGCTGTATTAAGCGATGGGCATGCATTAATTGAAGGCGTGCCGGGGGTGGCCAAGACGCTCTCCGCCAAGTTGCTGGCCCATAGCATCTCCTGCGGTTTTTCCCGCATTCAATTCACGCCCGACCTGATGCCTTCAGACATACTTGGCACCTCGGTATTCAACCAGAAAACCACTGAATTTGAATTTAAGCGGGGGCCGATTTTTAGCAATATAATTCTTATTGATGAAATAAACCGGGCTCCTGCAAAAACGCAGGCAGCCCTTTTTGAGGTGATGGAAGAAAGACAAATCACACTCGATGGGAGACAGTATGATATGCAATTGCCATTCCTGGTTTTCGCCACCCAAAATCCGATAGAGCAAGAGGGAACCTATCGACTGCCCGAGGCACAGCTCGACCGTTTCATGCTTAAGATAGAGGTGGGTTATCCAACCGATGCGGAAGAAATAAAGATATTGCAGGATCATCATGAACGCAAAGGGGAGAGCCAGTTTCAGAATATCGGGAAGGTTATTTCGCGAGAAGATATCTTAGTTTTTCAACACACCGTGAAGCAGATCCATGCCAGTGAAGCGGTATTGAATTATATTACAAGTATTGTAACACAGACAAGAAATTTCCCGAGTCTCTACCTTGGAGCTTCGCCCAGGGCATCCTATTGGATATTAATGGGGGCTAAGGCCGGCGCTGCTATGCAAGGCAGAGATTTTATTACGCCTGATGATGTGCAGCGCATGGCTTACCCTGTTTTACGCCATAGGCTAATGCTTACGCCCGACAAAGAAATGGAGGGGGTCACCACGAACGATACGATCAGGCAGATATTAGAAAAAATTGAGGTGCCGCGATAATAAAAAATATTAACCTTCATCTTTAAAAATTAATTTTTGTTGTCCGCTTAATTTTTAGCTTTAAATACCCCAATAGTGATCAGGCGATTCTTCTCTTCTTTATATTTAAGCACCCGTTTCTTTATTGTAACGGGGTTGATGGCGGTACTGTTTCTCATCACGTATTTTTTTCCTTCATTTTATATTATTGTAAAAACAATTTTTAATGTCACCGTCTTACTTTTTATGGCGGACATCGTTCTGTTATACGCCATGCGTAATGCTATGAAAGCCCGGCGCATCACTGCAGAGAAATTATCCAATGGCGATTACAATCCTTTTACTATTGAACTCAGCAATCTGTATCCCTTCCCAGTAAATGTAAAAGTATATGATGAGCTGCCCGAGCAATTCCAGCTGCGTGATAATTATTTCGAGCGACGTGTTCGGGGCAGGGAAACGATAGATATACATTATAAGCTGCGTCCTTTGAAAAGGGGTAATTACAATTTCGGCGCATTAAATGTTTTCGTGCATAGCCTGCTTGGGCTTGCCGTGAGGCGTTATAAGCTCGACCAGGATTTGAACCTGCCCGTCTATCCTTCATTTATTCAGATGCGCAAGTATGAATTTTTGGCTATTCATAATAGGTTACAGATGGCTGGAATTAAGAAGATACGCCGCATCGGGAATAATTTCGAATTTGAGCAGATCAAAGAATATGTTCAGGGTGATGATTACCGAACCGTAAACTGGAAAGCCACCGCACGCAAAGGAAGTTTGATGGTGAACCAGTACCAGGATGAACGCTCCCAGAATATTTACTGCATCATTGATAAAGGCCGTATGATGAAGATGCCCTTTGAAAAGCTTTCCTTGCTGGATTATAGCATTAATGCAGTGCTGGCCCTGAGCAATATTGCCATTCGTAAATCGGATAAAGCAGGAATAATAACTTTCAATGAAAATAAGATACAGCTCCTGAAAGCCGATAACCGCAACAGCCAGATGATGCATATCGGGGACATGCTTCACCAGCAAAAAACGAGGTACCTGGAAAGCAATTATGAAGCATTGTATATACAGATTCGGCGTCTGCTGAATCAACGCAGCCTATGCCTGCTGTTTACTAATTTCGAAAGTCTGAGCAGCATGCAGCGCAACCTGAAATTCCTTACTGGCATTGCCAAGAGGCATACGTTGGTGGTGGTCTTTTTTGAGAATACGGAGATACAGGTGTTATTGGAGGAGCGCGCAAAAACATCGGAAGAGATTTATATTAAAACCATAGCTGAGAAATTTGTTTTCGAGAAGAAACAAATCGTGCTTGAGCTGCAGAAGCACGGAATCTATACCATTCTCACTTCACCACAGAACTTAACAGTAAATGCCATAAATAAATACCTGGAATTAAAGGCAAGAGGGCTGGTATAGTGAAGAGAGCTCATGGCCGGGGCTGAAAGTACAGAATGATCATGCAGATGATCAGTATGTACAGCATGTAATAAGGAACATTTTCTTCCCTTATTTTTCCTTCAGGTCTAAAATGTTTATTGTATAGAGATTCTAAGTAGAGGATGTTCCCGATTTTGATAAAAGAGATAGCCAAAGCAAGAACATAAACTAAAAGTAAAATTGTATTTCTTTCATCACCTTCGGCATTAACAATAGTAAACATGCCTTCTAAGGCGATAAACATTAAAATTGCATACAGTGGTATTTTCAACCTGAATGAAACATATTGATTCGCTTTCTCATAGGCTTGTTTCACTTCCGCACGATCGGCTTCAAGCTCCTGTTTTATATCTTCATGTCGTTCAGCTTTTGTTTTGCTGTACTGTTTATATACGTCTTCAAAATGGCTTAGAATATCCTCCTTGCCGGCTCTCATATTATACCAGTTGCGCGAAACGGGGTTGCTTAAAACATCATAGGCCTCTATGAGTTCAACCATTTTCTCCTTCGCTGCTTCATCCCCCGGGTTTATATCAGGATGGTATTTAAATGCCAGGCGTTTAAACGACTTTTTTATTTCATCAGATGACGAATTTACATTTACCACCTCTAAGATATCATAATAATTCAGCATAAGATTAATTGACGATTCAAACCTAATATAAATTTCAATTACAAAGTAGTAATTTCCGTTTAACGAATTCTTAATATTTCGATTCTTGATTCTTTCTTACTTTCGCGTATGAAATTTTTAAAGTCTAAGGCTAATTTTCTAAGCATCCCTGAGAAAAAAGATTATAATTATAAAGATTCCCGCTTCGTGATTCAACAGGCATCGTATGAGCATACTTCGAGCTACCTGGCGGGAAGTGTTAATGGTCCGAAGGCCATAGTTAAGGCTTCGCAATTTGTTGAACTCTATGATGAAGAGCTGGGACAGGAAACATTTTTGAAGGGAGGTATCTGCACTTTAGCGCCCTTGGATTTTAAGCATAAGACGGATAAAAAGGCAGTAGACTATATTGCCGGTGAAACAGAAAAGCTTTTGGCAGATGGCAAATATGTGATCAGCCTTGGTGCTGAGCATACGGTAACTGCCGGCTTTATAAAACCGTATGCCAGACGATATAAAAATTTAACCGTATTACAAATCGATGCCCATAGCGATTTACGGGAAAGCTATCAGGGCAATAAGTTCTCTCATGCAAGCGCTATGGCCAGGGTGCGTGATGAAAAAGTAAATTTGGTACAGGTAGGAATCAGGGCCCAGTGCATTGAAGAAAGTGAATTGATTAAGAAATCGAAAAACATTCATACCTTTTATGCCCACTATATCAGGGAAAATATAAAGTGGATGGATGAGGTGATTAAAGCCTGCACCAAAGATGTTTATATCACTATTGATGCCGATGGCTTCGATCCTTCTGTTATACCCGCCGTGGGCACCGCAGAGCCCAATGGCCTGGGATATACCGAAGGGGTAAATCTTTTAAGAAAGATCATTGCTACGAAAAATGTTGTTGGCTTCGATGTGGTGGAATGCGCGCCAATCAAAGGAAGCATCCTTAGTGAATATACTCTGGCTAAACTAATTTATAAGATGATTGGGTATATTACACTCCGGTAATTAAAAAATAACAAATCCGGACGAGTCCGGATAATTAGAGATGACTAAATTAAAAGTAGGGGATAAGGCTCCCGATTTTAAAGCAAATAACCAGGATGGAAAAGCAATCAGCCTGAAAGATTTTAAAGGAAAGAAGCTGGTGCTTTATTTTTATCCCCAAGCCAACACTCCCACCTGCACCATCGAAAGCTGCAACCTAAGCGATAATTATAAGTTATTGCAGAAAGCAGGATATGAAGTGCTCGGAATTAGTGGGGATAGTGAAAAGAAACAATCGAATTTCAGGAAAAAATTTAAATTCCCTTTTGATTTGATGGCCGATATTAATCATGATATTATCAATGCTTATGATGTATGGGGGGAGAAGACCACGTTCGGTAAAACCTATATGGGCTTACGTCGTACCACATTTATCGTAAATGAAAAAGGTAAAATTGAAGATATTATAGAGAAGGTGGAATCGAAAAACCATGCAGAGCAGATAATGAAATAGTTGTTAGTGGTCAGGGAGTCCTACAGTTCTACTGTAGTTCAGTACTCTAGCAGGTAGTGAGGCAAAACTTAGTGGTCAGTGAGTGCTACAGTAGTTCAATGCTGTAGTAGGTAAAGTCGCTATACTCTCGACCTTTGTCCCTTTTGTCTTGCTTACGCCTTATGCCTTACGTCTCCTACCTTTCGCCAATTAAAGAAACATCAACTGGAATTCTTTCTTTAGAAACTCCAGGGCTTTCTGGTTTGGTAATTCATTACGCTGTATTACATTCTCGAGAATAGATTTACTCAGGTCGATGCCGGAAGCATCGGGGCGCAGTGGAATATAAGATTGGTTGATTAAATTTATAGTTTGCTCCTTGGCATCTTTTATTACGATCCATGCCTGAGTAGATAAATACATCTGCATCGCTACATTATGTGCATATTCTGTATTTATTTCAGTGATTAAATTCTGCTTTAATTCCAAAGCTCCATGGCTTGCCACACCGCTACGCATCAATATGCTATCGGGTTGAATACGTTCCATAAAAAGAGTGAGCCTTTCATAAGCCTGCATTCGGGCAGGAAGTATAATGCTTTCGCCATGCTGTTTGAGTTCAATATTCCTTTTCTTCAATTCATTATCCAAAAACATATGCGTAATAAAATAAGCAGCTGCGAGCGAGATAAGCGAGGGAATTACATATCGGCTTAATTCCAGCAGGTAATCGGTAGTTTCCATTAAAAAAATCGGAGTCATAATTAGATATGATTAAATTGGTATTAAATAGTCGGCCGGACAAAAATAGTTTTTTGCCACTATAACGCCATATTTATCTTATTTATTTTCTTTCCCGTAAGAATCTAATGCATTGCGAACACTGCCAAAGTGTAATAATAATTTCTTTGCCTCTGTTTCTTCAATCGTAAGCTCATGCATCAACATTTTTGTACCTCTGCCGATTAACTTCGAATTACTCAGCTGCATATCCACCATTTTATTTCCCTTCACATGCCCCAACCTGATCATCACAGCGGTGCTAATCATATTCAGGATAAGCTTCTGCGCCGTGCCTGCCTTCATTCGGGTGCTGCCTGTCACAAATTCAGGGCCGGTGATGCTTTCGATCTTATAGTCGGCCTGCCTGGCCAGCGCAGTTTTTTTATTACATACGATACAGGCCGTGGTAATTTTTTTCTCCCTGCATTTCATCAATGCGGAGATCACATAGGGCGTAGTGCCACTTGCCGCAATGCCAATAACGATATCTTTTGTATTGATCTTAAATTGCTGAAGGTCTTTGAAGCCCTGTATTGGATTGTCTTCTGCAAATTCCACCGCTTTGCGTATGGCGGTATCGCCACCGGCAATGATACCGATCACCATCCCCTGAGGCACCCCGTAGGTGGGAGGACATTCGCTGGCATCCAGGATGCCCAGGCGTCCGCTTGTTCCGGCGCCGATATAAAATAAACGGCCTCCGTTCTTCATCTGCTCAACGATTTTGGTCACTAGTTTTTCGATCGCCGGAATGCATTTATTAACCGCAAGAGGCACGGTTTGATCCTCAGAATTTATGGCCTTAAGCAATTTCTTCACCGACATCTTGTCGAGATGACTATGGTTGGAAGATGCCTCTGTATTGAGGTTCGTGTTTTTCTTCATCGGTGGATATAAATTAATTTCTTTGTTTCAAAGAATTCGGTATTGAAATATTTCTTCAGGCTGATTTCTTCATGTTTAAACTGGAATTGATCATGCGCTACCTTCAATTCGTTTTTGAGGTCGCCGCCTTTAAGAAATAAATATCCATTAGATACCAGGTTCCGGTTTTCTTCTTTAATTTTTCCTTTGGTCCAAAATATTAATTCATTTATTGGGGCTACTGCGCGGCTGAGGATAAAATCGAATTTGTCATTTATAGATTCACCGCGTGCGTTCAAGGCGATTACATTTTTAAGTTGCAAAGATTGAATAATTTCAGTTACCACTTTTATTTTTTTACCAATACTGTCTACGGCAGTGAACTGAACTTCGGGAAAAAGTATAGCGAGCGGGACAACCGGAAACCCGCCACCACAACCAATATCCATCACCGATGATTGCGGGCTGAAATTTATGAATTTAGCAATTGCCAAAGAATGCAAGACATGCTTTTCATACAAGGCTTCAATATCTTTTCTCGAAATTACGTTGATAAGTGCATTCCAATGCTCATATAAATTTTGTAAGGCGTCAAATTGTTCCTGTTGCCGGGATGTAAGGTTGGGGAAATAACGGTTGATAAGTTCCATTTAATTGAAAATTGAAAATGGAAAATGGACAATTGAAAATGGACAATTGACAACTGAAAATGGATAATGGAAAATTGACCATGGGAAATTAAGAATCAAATAAAATCTAAAATTTGAATTGTTCATATTTAGAGCAAATAACAAATTATCATTCATTGAACTCCTACTAACTCTCAATAGTCCATTTTCAATTTTCAATTATCCATTGTCATTTAACCTTGCATTCCTTTCACAATATCTATAAAGCTCCGGGCCTGCAGTGAGGCGCCGCCGATTAAGCCGCCATCAATATCAGGCTGCTGAAATATCTCTTTCGCATTATCGGGTTTCACGCTGCCTCCATAAATGATACTTATATTTTCTGATAATTCGTCGCCGTACTTATCTGCGATTATCTTACGAATGAATGAATGCATCTCTTGTGCCTGCGCTGCTGAAGCCGTTTGGCCGGTACCAATAGCCCATACCGGCTCATAGGCAATAACAACATGGCGAATCTGCTCTTCGGGCAAATGAAACAAAGCTTCACTTAACTGTGATTCAATGATATCATATAATTTGCCATTATTGCGCTCTTCTAATGTTTCTCCAACACAATAAATCGGCTGTAATAAATTCGCCAGGGCTATATCTATTTTTTTAGCGAGCCAATCGTTCGCTTCATTGAAATAAAGCCTGCGTTCACTATGTCCAATAATAACATAATCGCAGCCTACCGATTTGAGCATCGGCGCAGATATCTCACCGGTGAACGCCCCGCTGGCAATATTACTACAGTTCTGTGCCGCCATTTCGAGCATGGGCATGCCAAACAGCAGCGGTTGTAATTTATACAGATGAATAAAAGGAGGTGCAATCACCACATACACCGGATTAGTTATTTCTTTTGAATAAAGCTCAATGATTTCTTTTACTAATTGTATCCCTTCGTCGAAGGTCTTATTCATTTTCCAATTGCCTGCTACAATTTTCTTTCTCATGATAATTTTTTTCCTGGCTAATTTTCAGGTCTGCAAATATAAATGTTGAAGGTGTATCTGATGGAATTATTCTTAATACATTTTACCGTTCACGACCCTAGCGTGCTGTAATAATTTGTATCCTTTCAAGTGGAAGACAATTATGCTATTAATCGGACATCTAGGGGTCGCCACATTAATGCTAAACTAAATGTAGTTGAATGAGAAACTAAAATTTCCTGTATTTCGTGGTTTGTTCAAATACATGATTCAATATTTTTTTATCCGTTTCATCCAATACCAGGTTCCGTCGTTTCATCACCATCTCCGCTACTTCAAATACCTTAGCCACCTGATAAACTTCCATGCCCTGGGCGCCGCCCCAGCTGAAATCGGGAACAAAATTGCGCGGGAATCCTGAACCAAATATATTACAGGCCACGCCAACCACTGTTCCGGTATTGAACATGGTGTTGATGCCGCATTTGCTATGGTCGCCCATCACCAGGCCGCAGAACTGAAGGCCGGTGTATTCAAATTTACCGGACTTATAGCTCCAGAGCTTCACCTCGGCATAATTATTTTTTAGATTGCTATTGTTCGAATCAGCCCCCAGGTTACACCATTCGCCAATTACGCTATTGCCTAAGAAGCCATCATGGCCTTTATTCGAATAACCAAAGAACACAGAATTATTCACTTCACCTCCTGCGCGGCATTCAGGGCCTAAAGTGGTGGCGCCATAAATTTTGGCACCCATTTTCAAAACGCTGTGTTCCCCCATGGCAAAAGGGCCGCGTACCATACAGCCTTCCATGATCTCAGCCTGTTTACCTATATAAATGGGGCCAGTGGTGGTGTTTAAGATTGATGCATTGACCATGGCACCATCTTCGATAAATAGTTGTGAAGAGTCGCCGATTAAAGTATTATTTGAAGCCAGGGGTTGGGAGATCTTGCCGGATGTCAATAATTTGAAATCTTCCCGAATCTCTTTATCATTCATGGTAAAGAGATCAGTCAATTGATTTATTACCATAATGTCTTCGGATTGTGAATCATAAAATTTTAGCCCGTTGAAATTAAATTTTAGCGGCTCGGTTAATACTGCAGCAATCAGGTCACCTTTAAATTTTATGGCTTCACCCGGTTTTAGATGGGGTATCTCGGCTGCAAGTATTTCATTTGGACAAACACCAGCATTGATAAAAATAGTTGCTTCATTGATCAGGCAGGGATATTTCTCCTGAATGGGTTCTATGGTTTTATACGAAACCGGGCACTTGGAATGAATCTCCCATTTTTCTTTTATGGTGAGAATCCCAATTCGAAAAGCGCCAATGGGACGCGTTGAAGCCAGTGGCGAAAAGCGTTCGCGGGATGGGGGATCGATAAGAACGATGTTCATGGGAGTGATCAGTGGTCAGCGGTCAAGGAATACAACGACGTATTTGTTTTGCCCAATATTGTTAAGCGCAAAATAACAAAAAGTTTGAATAAGGAATTAGGAAAGTGGCTTTCGAAGCATGAATTATAAGCTGATTTGAAAAAATCAAAGCGAGAGCTAAAATTGCGTGCAAGGAATACAATAAAAAACCCTCCCGTTTTTATAGCGGAAGGGTTCGTATATTATTTTATAAAATATTTATTCTGAAGGAACGTTTTCTTTGGTTTCGTTGATAGTTTCTTTGCTTTCAGTTACGGTTTCCTTTGCTTCTTTTGTTTCTTTTTTGGCGTAACGCTTATTGAATTTATCAATACGGCCTGCGGTATCAATCAGGTTGGATTTACCGGTATAAAATGGATGTGATTTATCGGAAATCTCTAATTTATAT
>JBBRJE010000021.1:0-16121 GCA_038219845.1 Bacteroidia bacterium | reverse complement strand
AAGCGGGTTACAGTCAACACAGAGTAGAACAAAAAAGCCCAGGAACATTTTGGCTCATCGGGCTTTTTTTATGGGGCTTTTTCGTCTACTCTGCTAGATGTTAGTTGTAGTTTTTCTTTTCCGTCACGAAGTCAAATATAGCTTTTTCTACTTTTTCTGGCTGTTCTTCTTGAGGGAAATGTCCGCTTGTCTCAAGTTTAATTGTCTTTGAGTTTGTAAAACCTGAAAGAAATTTATCCAGGTTATGAGGTTTAATTACTGGGTCTTTCATTCCCCAAATAAATAAGGTAGGTTTGTCAGTAATAGTATTTCTTTTGCTCCAAAGTTTCTCAAACCAATCTTGGTCATTTAGTAATGATTTGGCAAATGCCAAAGCTCCGTTTCTCTGTGTTTTGTCGGCAAACGGTTTGGTATATTGTTTTAAACACCGACTTGAAAGCTTATTCTCACCAAATGATTGAGGTAAAATAAATCTTGGTGAAAAGTTCAGGTAACGATATAGAAATGGTAACAAAGGACTTTTCAATATTTTTTTCAGTTTAATGTAGTCGGGGTCATTTTCGCTACTCCAAAGCCAAGAATTGAGTATGATTAAGCTTTTAATTCTGTTAGGATTTTGAATGGCAAAATTCAACCCAATAGGTCCGCCAAAGTCGTGAACCACAAGTGTGATATTTTCCAACTTTTTATCCAAAATAAATTTCCCAAGGGTCTTACTGTGATTTTGGGTTGAGTAATCATATTTTTCAGGCTTGTCAGAAAGTCCAAAACCAATGTGGTCAATTGCAATATAACGAAAATTTGATTTAAGATTTTTTATCAAGTTACGAAAGTCAAAACTCCAAGAAGGTGTTCCGTGAACAAAAAGAATAGTCTCTCCTTGTCCTTCATCAATATAATGAAGTCTGTGTACGTTAATGTCAAAATAATTTGAAGTGAACGGATATTCCAATGTGTCAAGCCAATGATTTGTCATAATAAAATTTTATGGCAAAGTTCGTTATCATTCAGGAAACAAATATTGGTCTATACCAACGTCAGAACTTCACGTTATTAAAAAGTTTGCTGAAATTGGTTGGGTCAATTCCTAAATAAGATGCAATGTATTTATGGGCAACCAATTGCAACAAGTGCTGACTTCTTTGGCAAAATGTTTTGTATCGTTCTTCCATTGTAAATGAATGTAATTCAATATGTCGGTTAATCATTCCTGCCAAAACAAATTCTGTCATTTTTCGGAACAGTCGTTCAATTTGTTGTGAATAGTCAAATAGCTTTTGCAATTCTTCAAAAGTGATGTATTCTAATTCACTGGCAGTTAAACAGGTTAAAAAATATTTTGAAGGTGACTGAAAAGAAAATGATTCAGGAATGGCGCATAGGTTTGGATAGTAGGTAAATGCAATTACATAAGTTTTGCTATCAGTGTCAAAGTAAGACATTTGAATACCACTTTTTACAAAATATAGTTCCTTCTGAACCTGTCCGGGAATAGTAATGAAGTCACCCTTTTTAAATTTTCTGGATTTAAGTTTGTCGGTCAGTAAGTAATAGTCTGCCTTGTTTATTTCGTGAAAATGTTTAAAGTAATCGTGTCGTTCCATAAAATCACAGCTAACATTTAGGGTTTTATACGCGATTACGCAAAAAAAATGTTTGAATAATAAATATCCTTCCCTGCGTAATTGCGAATAAAACCGAGTTGAACAGCCTGTCCCGATGTATATCGGGAAAACCGACTGAGCCATACGTCTCCGACCTGTGGGTAAGCAATATTCTTCGTTGGTTTTGCATAAGCAATAATAGGATATTTTTATGTGAATTAAAACCAGGGAACATATTTTTGTTCCTATGCAAACAATATTCGTTATTGTATAGACATAGCTTCGCCCGCCTTCTGCAAAGCCGTTTTGTGCTTGGTATGTTGATTTCAAAGAACATTGTTGGCATTTGTCTCTGGCGGGCCTCTAAAATTTTCCATCACTAAAATAGTTTTCATTTTCCCAATAAGGCATGCCGGGCATTGTAGCACATTCACGCCACAAGCTTTGAGTAATATCTGTTGCCAGCTAAGCCCTTTATATTTTGATGCTACAACGGGCAAGCCAATGGCCGTGCGGCACTGCGCCAGCAGTGCCGTACGGTTTCGCGAAGCGAAAATGCCATAGTAACGTATCTTACAAAATCCTTTAGGGAGTATATGTAATAGAAAACACTGAATAAATTCTTGTGCCGGAAGTTGCATCGGTTTAGTGAGTCCATGATTTTTATAATTCTTCCATAAAAAATTTACATTGTCATTTTCTACACTAAGAATGCGGCTGTTGTCGATAGCAACCAGGTGGGCATATCGCGCAAGATATTTTACAATGTTCAAGGTCGGCTCAATTTCTTCACAGTAATTCCTTCATGAAGGTACGACCTGATTTGTTCCACCGTTAATAAATCCGGCGAAGTGTTGTAAAGTTTTGTGAGTTGAGTTAAACTCGACAAATATGCTTTAATGGTTTTTTGGCTGTAGTCCTTCAGCTCCATGTGCCGAATCATTTGGTTTCTTAAAATACTCATAGTAGTAAAAAATTAAAATTAGTACTACTAAGTTCACGAAAAAGATTAGGATGATTTAGCTCCCGATGAAGAGAGGCTGCCGCCTGAAAGGCGGTTTAGTTCAACGCAAATATAAACGATCTGTTATACGAAACGAATAATAATTTATATCCCTATTTACTCATACGGGGTGCGGCTATAGGAATGTTTTGAGGCGTTTTGGGTTTCGTTTATTACCGTCACCAAAGGAGAAATCAACCATTGATTATTCTTTTGATCATTTTCTAAATCTCTAGCATGAAAAACAAATGGGCAAGAGCGTATGACCTCGATAGTAAATATATGCTGTTTGTAATAAGAAGAATAAAAGTGAATGAGGGTCTGCAGTTGTAGAGACGTTGCATTGCAACGTCTCTACAACGAATGGGGCAGTAAAAACATTTAAAAGGGATATTCCAACCTTCTTGTATTATCGGCTTTCAGGGTTCACCACCTCATTACTCACCCCGGTAAACGAAAATCCACCATCATGAAATAGATTCTGCATCGTCACCATCCGGGTATAATCGCTGAATAAAGTAATACAATAATTTGCACAATCATCAGATGAAGCATTTCCCAGAGGACTCATTTTTTCTGCATAATCAAAGAAGCCATCAAAGCCTTTGACCCCGCTGCCTGCGGTAGTTTTTGTGGGCGACTGCGAGATGGAATTTACACGCACCTTCTTTGCTTTGCCATAATGATAACCAAAACTCCTGGTGATAGACTCAAGCAATGATTTGGCATCCGCCATTTCATTATAATCGGGGAATACGCGCTGTGCGGCAATATAGGAGAGCGTTACAATGCTTCCCCATTCATTGATGGCATCGTGCTTCATGCACAACTGCATCACACGATGAAAAGAGATCGCGCTGATATCCATTGTTTTGTGCATATTGTCGTAATCGAGGTCGGTATAGGCTTTGCCCTTGCGTATATTCACGCTCATCCCCACCGAATGCAATACGAAATCGAGCTTACCGCCAAGAATGATAATGCTTTCGCTGATGAGATTTTCTATCTCTTCATTCTTGGTTACATCAGCTCCAATAACTTTTGATCCGGTGGCTTCAGCCAATTTATTGATGGCACCCATCCGTAAAGCGATAGGCGCATTGGTCAAAACAAAAGTAGCACCTTCGGCATGTGCCCTTTCCGCAACTTTCCAGGCAATGGATTTCTCATCGAGCGCCCCAAAAATAATTCCGCGTTTTCCTTGTAGTAGCATCTTCTTATTAAATTATATTTTAAATTTATTGTATTAAAGTGTCTCCAGTGTTTTTTTCGCTTCCGCCTGGTAGCCGGGGTCATCGGGTGTTTTAACTTTCATTGTTCCTACTTTCGTAAAGTAAATCTTGGCAGTGGCCTTATCTCCCATGAGCTTATAGATCCGGCCTATATCAAGCTGGTAGAGGATAGCCTCCGGTTCATTTTCAGCTGCCTTTTTACATAATTCCAGGGCTTTGGTTTTGCTGGCTTCGGGCAAGCCCCCAAAAAATTTATCCGCTACCTGCCGTTCTACCCAGTTGAGTTCGCTCACCTCCAGGTTCCATATCGAAAGCACATGAAGGGATGGCGCGTGCTTCGGGTTTAGTTCCACCGCCCTTTCTGCAAATTTTTTGATATCACGCACAGCGGCAATTTTTTCTCTTGTGTCGCTGATCAGCGCTATACGACCCATGGCCACAGCCATCACATAATTGCTTTGAACGTCATTGGCATTCACCTTCAAAGCTTTCTCAGCATAGCTTTTGGCAATCAGATACAATTCCTTTTGCTTTGCCTTTTCTGTTTCACGTTTTCCTGTTCTGGATGATAGAAGGCTGCAATTCCATAATGCTTCGTAATTATTTACCTCAAAACCCAATACCTGCTTGTATTTAGCAAGGGCTTCCGCTTCCTTGTTCTGGGCACTTAAGGCTCTCGCCTCTTTAAGCACGCGTTCAGCCATGGTTTGACCATAACCAAGAACTGTGCAAAAGCAAAATACCAAAGACAGAAAACGTTTCATATTAATTTTACTATTATTAATCAATGTCGTTATGATAAGGGTTTTAATACAGGAAACATCAAGAATGCATAAGAACACACGCGAATTCATCTTTTGAATTCTTTGTAGTTCGTGTATTCCACCAGGTTTCCTTAACTAAACGACATTGTATTATTAAAGCAAAAATACATCTTGAAAGCAATCATACAATAATAATTTCAATTCAATCTGCTGGGTGTATAAAATGCCAGGTGACTTTTTCAGATTCTGTGTATTTTTACGCCATGAAAGAGAAAGCACTGTTAAGCATCAAAGACGCCCAGGGGCGACCTGCCAGTCCGGTATTGAACGAAGAAACCAAGAATTTTTTAATTGATATTGATGGCACCGTTTGCGATGACGTACCCAATGAAGAGCCGTGGAGGATGGAAACGGCGGTGGTTTATGCAGATGCTTTAGATATTGTAAATAAATGGTACGACCAGGGGCATATCATCACCTTCTTTACATCACGCACAACTAACCTGGCGGAGATCACAGAGAAATGGCTGGATGCTAAAGGTTTCAAATATCATGGGGTGCTGTATAATAAACCCCGGGGAGGAAATTATCACTGGATTGATAACCATATCGTAAGGGCTACCCGCTTTGAAGGTAAATTCACCGAGTTAATTGTAGAGAATCGGGAGATTGAAGTGTTTGAAAAATAATATCCGATGTGGATTATTTCTCACTATCTACAAAGTACATATCTATCTCCCCTTTATTTTTTGCATAAAGCTTGCCCCGGTGGGTGCAGTTAAATTCCTTTTTCACAAGCTGGAAGGTGGCTTCGCTGATATTCACCTGACCCGGCTCGCTGTTCTGTTCCATACGTGCGGCGGTGTTCACGGTATCACCCCAAATATCATAGGCAAATTTCTTGCTTCCCACCACCCCTGCCACCAATGGACCGGTATGTATGCCTATCCTTATTTCGAAATAAGGCTTGTCGGTTCCCTGCCGTTCATTCTTTATCGTTTCCATGAATTGCTGGATCTCCATCGCGGCCTTCACCACTTTGATCGGATCATGTGAATCTTCCACAGGAATACCACCAGCACAGAGGTAGGCATCACCGATGGTTTTTATTTTCTCAATATTGTATTTGCCTACAATATCATCAAAGGCACGAAAGCAATAATCAATTTCATCAACCAATAGCTTGGGTGATAATCGCTCGCTGATTTTGGTGAAGTCCTTGAAATCGGTGAATAGTACGGTAACATTCTCATAGTTCCTGGCCTGTGCGCTACCATGGGCTTTGAGCTCATTGGCAAGCTCCACAGGCAGGATATTTAAAAGCAGCTCATCGCTTCTTCTTTTCTCCTCTTCAATAATCTTATTCTTAGCCGCCAGTTGTAGGGTGGTTCTGCGCTGGAAAAGGAAAAATAATGCCATCAACACTGCCAATACACCTCCTGCAAATGCAAAGCCTTTAGTTATAATTTGCTGCTTTTTATGGTTCTCGTTCTCGGCATCTTTTAATTTGATATCCTGCTCCTGGATCTTATTTATCATTTCGAGGCGGTCCTTCTCCTCCTGGGTTTGAACGATCACTTCGTCCTTGTTTTTTATGGTCTGCTTCTGATCAACGATGGTTTGATTGGCATTGGCGAGCTGCGCCTGTTTCGCTTTTATCTCCTTGGCGCGCTTCTCTGCTTCTTCTTTAGATATCTTTCCTTCCTTGGCCAACCTATCATTCTCTTCCTGCTGTTTTTTCGCTTCCGCCAGCTGTCGTTCATTCTCTTGCTGTTGTTTTTTCAGCTCTTCCTCTTTCAATATTCGTTTTTGTTCTTCTTCTTTAGCCGTTTTCTCACTTTCATCCGTGAGCTGGCTCTTGGCTTTCTGTGCTTTATAATCGTAAATATTCGCCTGCACCTTATTATCTTTCTTCCTGTAAATATTGGCAATATTAGTATAAGCGTCGCCCAGGCCCCGTTTGTATTTGGCTTTGTCGGCCAGGGATGCGGCATCCTTGGCATATTTCATAGGCTTATCCCAATAGGCTTCTTCCACTTCATCCGTCGTATTCAGATATTCCTTCGCCAGCTTATTCATGGCGTCCACCTTTATTTTATCGTCGGTGGCATTGGCGAGTTCCTGCTCATACTGATATATAAGGTTGCGGTTTTGTGCCTGAGTACTAAGGACATAAAAAAAGAAAGAAAAGATCAAAAACAATAATCGTTTCATCGTGACTTAAATTTCATTAAAATATGAAGTTCCAAACCTACATCATTTTTTTTCAAAAAGCAAAGGTAATTTCAAATGTTTCTCTATTTTTGTGATCCATGTTAAAACAAAATCTTCAGCAGAAGTTACAGCAAAAGCTTAGTCCGCAGCAAATTCAATTCATCAAGTTGCTTCAGCTTAACACTGCCGATTTTGAAGAAAGGGTAGAACAGGAGCTGATTGAGAATCCTGCCATCGACACGGCGAAGAACGACGAAGACAATGAAGGCGACCTGATGGAATACAATAATACCCAGAACGCCGAAGATATCACACCTATTAATTCAGAGGAAAAAGAATTTGAAGTCCCTTCCGATGAGAGCGGTGAATTCGAAGCTCCTGCCGAAGAATCCTTCGAAGATGAGCTGTTCGACCTTAGCAGTTATACCGATTTTGATGATAACGAAAGTTTTCATCTGGGCGAAGATTTTACCGGGGATGAGGATCCCAAAGAGTTTTTTATCGCCACCACCAGCACTTTCCATGAAAACCTGAAAGAGCAGCTCACGGCTTTCAAGCTCACGGAAGCCGAGCACCAGCTGGCAGAATACATCATCGGCAGCATCGATGATGATGGCTACCTGCGCCGTTCGTTAACCGCCATGGCCAATGATATCGCCTTCTCGCTGAATACAGAAACCAACCCCCAGGAATTAGAGCACCTTCTAAAACTCATCCAAACGATGGAACCTGCCGGCATCGGGGCCCGTGACCTACAGGAATGCCTTTTGCTACAACTGCAGCGAAGGGACAAAAGCCTGCTCCCGGTGAAGCTCTCGATTAAAATTATCGAGCATTATATGGATGAATTCAGTAAAAAACATTACGAAAAGCTAATGAAACGCCTGGAGATCACCAATGAACAGCTCAAGGAGGCGATCGACCTGATCTCCCATCTCAACCCCAAGCCTGGTGAAAGCGCTGCTGAGATGAAATCGCAGTATATCATACCCGATTTTATCCTTACCAATAATAATGGCAGCCTGGAGGTGACACTCAACTCGCGCAATGCTCCGGAACTCAATATCAGCCGAAGCTACAAAGAGGCTTTGCAGGGTTATGAGAAAGCAGCCAAGCCTACCCGTGAACAGCGCGATGCAGTTCAATTTATTAAGCAAAAGCTGGATGGCGCCAAATGGTTTATCGATAGTGTGAAACAAAGGCAACATACGCTGCTTAATACCATGCGGGCCATCGTTCAGCAACAGTATGAATATTTCCTCACCGGGGATGAGAAAAAGCTCAGGCCAATGATCCTGAAAAATATTGCCGAAGATGTGAAGATGGATATCAGCACGATCTCCCGTGTGGCCAATAGCAAATATGTGGAGACCGATTTCGGTGTCATTCCTTTGAAATTTTTCTTCAGCGAAGGCATCGCTACCGAAGACGGAGAAGAAGTTTCTAACCGTGAAGTGAAAAAAATATTGCAGGATGCCATCGGTGCAGAGGACAAGCAAAAGCCTATCCCTGATGAGAAGCTTATGGAGATTCTGAAGGAGAAAGGCTATTCCATCGCACGGCGCACTGTAGCCAAATACCGCGAGCAGCTTAGCATCCCGGTAGCACGGATGAGAAAGGAACTTTAAATATTTTCTTTTGTTAAGATTACCGGAACAATACCACGGAAAAGACATATTGTAAATCAATGTCTTTAATTCGGGTAACCATGTGAAATACAGGAACCACAAAGAAATACAAAAGTGGAATTGCACACAAAGAATACAAAAGACAATTGCAATTTCTCTTGTATTCTTTGTGGTTCCTGTATTAAAACCTTCCTTAACTAAACGATATTGATTCCGCCACTAATTTATTTTATGCCAGTGAATTACAGCACTTCCCATCAAAAAACAGCTTTTATCGTCTCTGCCATAACGCATCCGCTTCTGGTTCCTGTGCTTGGTTTTATGGTATTCAATAAATTTAATTCCACCTCCTTCCAGGGCCATTCGTATATGATAATACTGGCAGTATATACCACTTTGGTGGTGGCTTTACCGGCCTCCTTTGTATTTGCATTAAAGCGAAGCGGTTATATTCAATCATATGAGATGGAAAATCCGGAAGAAAGAAAACTGCCTTTATTATTTACCTCCGCTACCTTGCTTTTTAATTATTACCTGATGCACCGCGCGCAGCTGCCTGAATTATTTCAATTGTACTTTTTATGCACCTGTCTGGCCTCAATACTTGCACTGGGAATCAGCGCTTTTTATAAGATAAGTCTTCATACCATTGGCATAGGATTTATGTTTGGGCTCGGCCTGGCACTTTCTTATCTAACGGTGGCTGATATACGCTTATACCTTGTGATCACCAGCCTGCTGGCCGGCATCATAGCCTTTAGCCGGATGATATTAATGGCGCATACCCTGCCACAGATCTATTGGGGTTTTGCGGTCGGATTTATTTGTTCATTTGCCATGGTCCTGTTTATCTGATAAATCCTGAATACTCATGCGCGCCTCATTTAGCCGGCATCTGCTTCAATTTAAAACGCCCGCATATGTTCCCGAATCGGAGGGGACCCATCCAATGGTGAAATAAATTTCCTTTATTGTTAATGTTTTCCCCAGAATGCTGAGACGTTGCAGTGCAACGTCTCTACCGTGCAATTTCCCAACAATGCAATTTCCCCACAATGCTGAGACGTTGCAGTGCAACGTCTCTACCGTGCAACGATCATATTTTTTAAATTGTTAATCCAAAATTTTAAAACGTCCTTCGCTATGCCATGCAAGCATCATTTACAAAGCATCTTCTTCAATTTAAAATTCCCGCTCAAACCAGCCGGGGCAGCTATTCTGAGAAAGAAGTTTATCTGTTACATCTCTCGGATAAGGATAATGAAGCGACTTCAGAAGCTTCACCCCTTCCAGGCTTGAGCATTGATACGATAGCGCTTATGGAAGAGAAGCTCCGGGAACTTTGTACTTATATCAATACTCAAAAAGATATACGCGAATTGCATGATGCCTTGCAATTACAAAATTTTCCGTCCATACAATTTGCATTGGAATGTGCGTTGGAAAAATTAAAATATATTGAAACTGGACTTTTATTTCCGTCGGCCTTCACAGAAAAAAAAGTGGGCATACCCATTAACGGATTGGTATGGATGGCGGATATAGAAAATATGCTGCAACAGGTACTGACCAAAATCGACGAGGGTTATACCTGTATCAAGCTAAAAATTGGTGCCCTGGATTTCGATTCAGAATGCAGGATGCTTGAGATGATACGAAAAAATTATTCAGCACATAAAATTACATTAAGGGTTGATGCTAATGGCGCGTTCTCCATTGAAGATGCAAAGCAGAAACTAAAAGATCTGGCGAGATTTGAATTGCATTCAATAGAACAACCAATAAAAGCAGGCCAATATGAGGCGATGCAACAACTTTGTAAAGAATCAAAAATTGCTATTGCCTTAGATGAAGAACTGATTGGAATTAATGCTGCACTTGAAGGCGAAAAGCTCTTGAAAATAATTCATCCACAATTTATAATTATAAAGCCAACCCTGCTTGGAGGATTTAAAAATTGCAATACCTGGATTAATCTTTCCTCGAAATATAATATTGGCTGGTGGATTACTTCTGCTTTGGAAACTAATATTGGACTCAATGCAATAGCACAATATTGTGGCACGCTGAATGTATTAATTCCACAGGGTTTGGGAACCGGACAGCTCTATGAAAATAATTTCAAAGAAACCACAGAAATAAAAAATGGCGTATTGCATTATTTATGATAAAATATATATTCAACCTATACGAGGAGGATTCTATATTGTCACTAAATACATATTGCACAATACGTTATGAAAATAATGACTGCGTGATCCATACAAACTGACCCACGCTTAGCTGTTCCGCCCTTTTATTATAGATCTCATCGGAAAGCAGGGCTTTATCAGTCACCAGTGATTGCAATGCATTGCGCAAAGTTTTTCTTCGCTGGTTGAAGCCCGTTTTAACCACGAGCTTGAATTTCATTTCATCACAGGGCAGGGCTTGTACATCATTTCTGATCAAGCGGATCACGCCGCTCTTCACTTTGGGAGGGGGACTGAATTCCTGCGCCTCAACCGTAAATAAATATTCAATGGAGTAGTACGCCTGCAGCAAAACACTGAGGATACCATATTCTCTGCTTCCCGGAGGTGATGCTATTCTTAGCGCCACCTCCTTCTGAAACATACCAACCACCTCACAGACCCTGTTTTTATTTTCCAATGCCTTGAATAAAATCTGGGATGAAATATTATATGGGAAATTGCCGATAATGGCAAAAGGTTCATCGGAAAATTTCTGAAGGTCCATCCATAAAAAATCCTGTGCCAGAAGTCTTGCTGTTATTGGAAGATAATGAGCCTGGAGATAAGAGATGCTTTCTGCATCAATCTCTACCACCCAGGTCTCAAAACGCGTATCCTCCAATAAATATTTGGTAAGCACACCCATCCCGGCGCCAATCTCCAGGACTTTCGCATAAGGCTGTTTACGTAAAAGGCTTTGGGCAATATCCTTTGCTATGGCCTCATTCTTTAGAAAATGCTGGCCGAGATGTTTTTTAGCATGTACTTTCAATAATTCAATTTTTTTACGACTGCGAAATTAGAGAAACATTCAGGTTAGACCAATACATGCTATGAAATATAAATACTTGATTCATTTCTAATCCCTCAGTTTAGATTTTTAAGCCTCAGGGCATTTACTGCTCCGGTAAATTTTTCAAACCCCGGGCATTTTCTTAGCCCTGCTTATCTTAATGCGTTGATTTTTTTCTACGAGCTTGTGCTTAATGTATTCTTCCAAACGATGATGAATGGGGATCAATAATGAAGCTAAGATCACCAATATCAAAAGTATGATAAATGGTGAATGGTGCGCCAGCCGTTCAATAGTAGGATGGATTACCAAATTGATAAATTCAAATGAAATAAGCAATCCAACTTCGCCAAGAAAAACAATAATCCTGGCATTCACAATGATGCTATTGCTGAGGATCAGGAACAGGATAATAAAAGTAACCAAGGCAATAGCAATGGAAGAATATTGGATATTTAATTTGCGTTGTTTTTCCTCTTCCGTCTTTCTTTCCTCTTCTTCCTTTTCGCGTATTTGTTCATTAAAGGTCATCGATAGGAGCTGGTTCTGCTTCTGCATGTTAAATACCGAATCACTATACTCGTTTTTTAGCCTGGAAAAATAATAAGCGCTGTCCGTAAGTTTTTGATGATCATAAATTTTATTTAAGAGCGCTGCATTTTCGATTATATTATCCTTATAGTCATACCTACCCGAAAGCTTTAAGCTATAAAGCGCATAATATTTGGCCGCATTATATTTATCCCGCCTTAAAAGAAACCTGGCGTATTCTTTCGATGAATTCGCCAGGTGCTTATAGTCCAGCATCGAATCGCTGAAAGCAATTGCTTTCTTATAATAATTTTCTGCAAGATCAGAATCAGCTTGTAATTTTTCATAAGTCATTCCATAAACAAGATAGATTGCTGATTCAATATAATGATCCCTGGCTTTAAGGTTCACCTGTTCAGCGCGCTGTACATACAATAAGGCAGAATCCGGTTTGCCCGTCCACAAAAATGTTTCTGCAAGATTGGTATAGATATATACCGCATTTTTCACAAAGCTGGCGCCGTTAGCGGAGATCAGCTGTTGGGCTTTGTTTAAATATTTCAGGGCTTCTTCATGGTAGCCCAGCTTATTATAATTGTCACCGATATTATTGTAAAGTATGGCGAGAAGGCCGGTAAGATTTTCTTTATTCTCAGCCAAATGCACAGCAATAAAATAATATTCAATGGCAGAAATATAATCGCTTTTGAGCCTGGAACAGTTACCCAATACCTTGTAGGAGGCGATAACAAATGAATCATTTTTAATCAGCTGTGAGATCTTTAATAATTCCCGGGCATAGATGAGCATACTATCCGATCGGCCTGCCTGGTAATAATAAGTACAAATATTATTCAGGGTATAAAACTTTTCTTTGGGTGTAGACTTTAGTAATTCCTGTGGCAGCGTAACGGAATCTTTTTGGGCATGGATATTATAGCTTAAGGAAAGGAATAAAAGTAGAATCAGAATTTTCTTCATATTAATTCACATCACAGGAACAGCGCTTTTATGCAATCTGTCTGATAGCAAGATCAAACAGACACCTGAATTATATGAACAAATGTATGTTATAGGGCCTATGTATACAAATCCGGGGTTAAACTTTTCAAGGTGTATGGTATCAGGCAGGCACCTTGCCCGGTTTTTCTCTTTCCCAGAAACGATGTTGCGCAATTGCTTTAATAAATTCTTTCGGATTGCGATCTATCAGAAGCCCTATCGCGATATTATTTTTGTTTGATTTTTCTCCGCTGTCAATTTTATCAGCGATGGATGATTTTTTAAGCAGCATATTTCCATCACCCTCAAAAGCCATTGGTTTACAGTGTTTCCAAGCTTCATTAATAAAATGTATAGCATCAGGTTCAGCCGTTAATGCAGCTGCACTTTTTGCTCCGGCAGGAATATATACTGCATCAAATAAAACAGAAGAGGCAGTTAAAAAGCTTTGATCCACTTTTATTTGTTTGCCTTTTGTACTCTTAATAAAACCTAAATAAGGTGCAATAAGCTTTGTTTGTGCCCCTGCATTTTCAAGCGCAGCCTTCATTGTATTCAATGACTCTTCCTCCACCCCATCAGCAACAAGAATCGCAATCTGCCTTGTGATTATGGAATTCTTTATGGTGTTAGCCATGCTCAGGGCTTCAGAAATTTCTAAAGCAGGCTTCACTTTTTTAGGTTGAAACTTTTTAGGATCGCCATCAGCAGGGATGCTTAAATTCATCGGTTGTTCAGGGCCTTTTGGAACAGGGATTCCCAATCCTTGGGCAACCCTTGCTGCCAAAGATTTATCTACTTGGGTAAGCATTCCAACAATCCTCACGCGGATGGCATCTGTTTCAAGCTTGCCTAATTCAAAACGCAATGCATCCACGATATGGTTTTTTTCTGTTTCACTCTGGCTATTATAAAATAAGGTAGCCTGGCTGAAATGATCGAAAAAGCTTGCACTGCGGGCACGTATTTTTCGTGCATCAATACGTTCATTGTAAGAAACAAATCCGCCATCCATTTTGCCGGCCTGAAATGGGCAGCCATTACCGGTGGTATTCGGATGATAGCTCGACTGGCCTGCATTAATTGTTTGCCGCATATGCCCATCACGCTGGTTGTTATGCACAGGTGCAATAGGGCGGTTGATAGGAATCTCATGAAAATTAGGTCCGCCCAATCTACTAAGCTGCGTATCAGTATAGGAAAACAAACGACCCTGCAATAAAGGATCGTTGGAGAAATCGATCCCTGAAACCAGGTGCCCGGGATGAAACGCCACCTGCTCCGTTTCTGCGAAAAAATTATCGGGGTTACGGTTCAAAGTCATCTTGCCAATAATCTGAACGGGTACAATTTCTTCCGGAATAAGCTTTGTTGGATCGAGCAAATCGAAATCAAATTTATGTTCATCTTTTTCTTCTACGATCTGTACACCAAAATTCCATTGTGGAAAATTGCCGGAATTGATCGCTTCCCATAAATCCCTCCGGTGGAAGTCACTGTCCTTTCCTGAAATTTTTTGAGCTTCATCCCAGGTCACGGAATGCACACCCAGCACAGGCTTCCAGTGAAATTTAACGAATACAGATTTATTCTCTTCATTCACAAATCGAAAAGTATGAACGCCAAACCCTTCCATCATACGCAGGCTACGTGGTATCGCCCTATCGCTCATGGCCCACATAATCATATGCATGCTCTCGGGCATGAGAGAAACAAAATCCCAAAAAGTATCATGTGCAGAGGCGGCTTGCGGCATCTCATGATGGGGCTCCGGCTTCACGGCATGAATAAGATCAGGAAACTTGAGCGCATCCTGGATAAAAAAAACAGGTATATTATTTCCTACCAGGTCGTAATTGCCTTCCTCTGTATAGAACTTAACGGAAAAGCCCCGAACATCACGGGCCAGGTCGGATGAGCCTCTGGAACCCGCTACGGTGCTGAATCGCACAAATACCGGCGTTCGTGTGCCGGGTTTTTGTAAGAATTTTGCTTTAGTGTATTTTGACATCGATTCATCCAATTCAAAAAATCCATGTGCAGCGGAGCCCCGGGCATGCACAATACGCTCTGGTATTCTTTCATGATCAAAATGGGTGATCTTCTCACGCAGGTGAAAATCTTCCAATAATGTGGCGCCCCGTTCACCGGCCTTCAATGAGTTCTGATCGTCGTTAATCCGAAGGCCATGGTTGGTGGTTAAAAATTCTCCTTGCCCGCTTTCGGTGTTTTTTGCCAGGTCGTCGATTTTAGAATTTTTGATGGATGGGTTTTTTGTAACTTTCTTTTTTGCCATAATAGGTACTTTTTTAGAAATTAGAATCTGATAAAAAATTAAGGATAGGCTAACTTTTCCACAATATTCGTTCCACATTTATAAAGGAATTTTTTACATACTTTTTTATTGAAGTGGGTTATCGGAATTTGATGTGCTGATGAAACAGTCAATGGAATGATATACCTGTATTCTCTTCCGATAGGAAGAATTGCCTCTGTATTCACGTTCTCTAGGAACGTTTTGTGCCAATTCCTCATGGAAGAAGCATGTGTTTTTAAAGAACTGGCATAAGGCACAAGACGTTCCTATGGAACGCAATTCAACGATATTGTTTTTTATACCCACAAGATGTTTCCCGTTTAGCGGGACAGGCTCTAACGGAACAAAATACATTATAAATCCTGTTATGTCAATTATGGAAATATTGTTACAACATCAAATAATTTAATGTACAGGATATTTTTATTTGAATTTGGAGATGTCCTTGTATTTTGTTCCGGAGGAAGAATTTGTGGGTAGAAATGGTGATGGGTGGTCATACCTTCCGTTAGGAAGGTTTTGTGCCATGAAAGCAAGAATAAATAACACCTTTGGATTATAATAAGAATTTGGAATACCATCAAGTAGAATCATATTTGTTGAAATGAATTGGAATGATCTCGAAGACACATTGCACTAAAACCTTTCCCGCAAGGCGGGACAGGCTCTAGGGAAGGAAATACACACGCCCAATTGGTCTACCCACGAATTCTTTCCCGCTGAGGCGGGACAGGCTCTATCGGAAGAAAATACAAGTGTATCCATCTCATTAATTATTTTACCAGCACATCAGATATGG